>JALHOI010000151.1 GCA_022843085.1 Pseudobdellovibrionaceae bacterium | reverse complement strand
GTATCGTACTGGGTGCTCAAGGTGTTCCGTCGAACGGCGTTCGCGGTTGGTGCAAACTCATTCAAGAACAGCTTCATGTACCGATGTTTTTTTTCGGAGATCTCGACGCCTACACCATGCAGAACATTTTCCGCACGCTGAAAGCCGGTTCAGCCGCTTCGCTGATTCGAAACAAAGATTTCTCGGCACCCGAAGTTCATTTCCTCGGCGTGCTTCCGGAAGACGTGAAAAAGTACGATCTTGATTGCTACAGCGTGAACGAAAAAGATGCGGCCGAAGGCCGATCGCTGAAAAAAGCGAAAGATGCCCTTCAAAACGATCCGTTCTTTCACGACAAAAAGAACAAACGTTTGGCCTCAATTCTCGATTGGCTGATCAAAAACAAACTTCGTTGTGAACAGCAGGCGTTTTTCTCGGTCGATCCGACCGACCCGCTGCGGACTGAAAAAATCATTTTAGATAAAATAAAAACGGGTAGCTACATCTAGCCGATCGGGAAGTGCACCGATTTGGCGGGCCTTCCGTCGATAGATCACAGTCTCTCCCAGAGCTCATCCCTATCATCATTCGCCTGGCGCCGTTGCCCGGCCCTTCGCCCGGCCGTTGGGCTCGGTCCGCCGTCCAGGCTTGATCCAGTTTGGGCAAGAGAAGTTGGGCTGCGTACCTCTGTCGATTAGACTAAGGAGGTGAATGATGCCGCATTTAAAACCACGTCAAAATCCCTCGTAACGGCTTTAGGGGGCGCGCGCGCCTGGGCCGCGAAACCTAAGCTCGCCACGGCGCTACTCGGCTCAGCACTCGGATTCTTACTCGTGGGCTGTTCGGTGACCGATACCACGCCCACCGGTCTTGTCTGTTCGGCTTCGATCAATGCCGCTGAGAACCAGGCCAAATCTGATTTTGGTACGACCGAAGCACCGTCCTTCTCGGTACCGGTCACGGCTCTGGGCGGTGACGTTTCTACGTTTGGCACGTTCACGGTCAACGGGAATGCCGTTTACGAGCGGTATTCGCCTATTCTAACTGGCGGAAGTGGAACCAGCGCCGGAAGAATGGACTACGGTTCAAAAGCGACGCTTCCGATTCGCCGGGCGATCGTACAAGTCATGAGCGGCTCAACACCTGTGGCGAGTGGCATGACTGACGACAGCGGTGACTATTCGATTTCAACGACGGTGGCCGACGGCACCACGTTATTCGTGCGGATTCTCGCGCGGTCGACGACTTCGAACTACGCGGCTGATGGAATTGCTCCGAACAATTGCGTCGGTGGCGGTTGGGACATTCGCGTCGTTAACAACGTGACGAACAACGCAGCTTCGAACACCAATCAATCGCTGCGGCCGCAGTACGCGCTCGAATCATCGACGTTTTCTGCACCGGCGTCGGGAACTGTGAACCGAGCTCAGATGGTGGCCGAAATCACTTGGAGCGGCGCCGCCTACACGGCGCGGGCTGGTGCACCGTTCGCCCTTCTCGACACTGCTATTTCGGGACTCGAAACCGCGTGTCAGGGTCGCGCGAACATTTCGTTTCCGACTGTCTACATGAACTGGAGCGAACTCAATACGAACACGAGCGGCAATCGCTACGACGGAAACATCTCGACCAGCTTTTTCACAACCGAGACCTCAGCGCTCACCGCAAATCTATACATTCTCGGCCGCGTCGGAGTCGATACCGACGAGCTCGACAAGCACGTCGTCGCGCACGAGTTCGGCCATTACCTAGAAAATAAAATCTATCGCTCTGATTCGATAGGGGGCCCGCACTCATCAACTGACTCACTCGATACGCGCCTTGCGTTCGGCGAAGGCTTCGGGAACGCGTTCTCAGGTATGGTGCACGGTGATCCGGTTTACATCGATACGAACGGGAGCGCGCAGGCCTCAGGTTTTCGAATCGATGTCTCGGCCACGCCGGGTATCGGTGCGGCGCGACCCCTCGACGACAAAGGCCCATGGTCTGAGTCTTCGATGCAATACATGCTTTATCATTTGTGGGATCAGAATTCGCAGTCCTTTAGTCGCATTCACAACATCCTCGAAAATTATCAGAAGCCGAGCGCCGCTGTGACGAACGGCCTTACATTTGCGGCGTACTATGCCCAGGTCTATGGCCTAACCAGTGACGACCTTACAAGCACCTGGAGCGGCGCGGGTTTCTTGTCGAGCCCCATGAACGCGCTTTGTACGGGTTCATGTGCTGCGACGACGCCCGTGTTTTCGCCATTCGACCTCGACAACGATCTTGGGTTTAACTTCGCCGCCGGCGCCGGAGTCGCAAACGAGCGGCGTTACCGACAAAACATCGGCAGCAGTTTTCCCGCGGCGTTTTGGCAAATCTATCGTCCCCTCGCGAGCGGCGCGAACGCGGCTACGGCCCACGATCAGATCGCACTGGGCAGTTATCCGCTGACCAGCGCGAACCTCAATAAGTTTGGCCTCCACCGTCTGTACACTGTGACCGCGACCAGCACTTCAACAACGGTATCGGTCACCTCACTCTCTCAGGGCACCGAGACTTGCAGTTCGAACGATCTTCTCGACATCGCTGCGTACGGTAAGGGAGTACTCCTGGCCGCCGACGAGGCGACGTCCGGTGCCACGGCCAATTGTCCGCGCGTGACCTTTTGCACAACTCCAGGTCAGACTTATGTGATCGACGTGATCGGCTTTGGTCCGGTCGGCTCGTATAACCTTTCGGTGAGTCCATGAGGGGCGTAATGAAAGAACAAGGAATTCGTTCGAACGTGTGGCGATGGTGGTGTGGAGGCGGGGTCGTCGGCGTTGCCGTCGTTCTCGGCTGTGCGAGCGCTGTCGATTTTCAAAAGTCCGGGCGCGAAGCCGGTTCTTCGCGAATCGAAACAGCGCACGATCACGGGCGCACGAAACGCAGCATCGCAAACCAGCACGAGCATCCCCACAATGGCGGCAAAATCACCATGCCCGTATCGGTCACATTTGAAGACGGAGAGTCCATACAGACTTTGACGCGCGACAAGCTCGTCGTACTCTCGATCACCGCTGGGGCAGAGATCAGCTCGATCGAAGGCGGAATCGAAGGTGATGAGGGGCTTAAGGGACTAGTTCGCCATCCATTTGATTTCAATTTTTTGGCTGCGGGTGAAAATCAGCTCGTGACCGTTGCGGTACCAGCGAAGACCGGAAGTCTGCTGATTCGTATCAATGGCGTCGTGAACGGTCAGCCCGACGGCACAACTCTTGAGCTTAAGATCAGAAATCCGAAAGAGGTGTCGGCCTCTTCCTTTCGCAAAAGGCCCGCCGATATGGAAGGTGGAGTCGCCCCAGACGCGACCGGTCAGCTTGTGCAGCCGATGCGGGCGGCCGAGCGTCAGTGATTCGCGCGTGATTCGCCCGTGGTGAATTTGCAAAGCCTAGTTTGAGATCCCCCACAGAGCTTATGCTCGAGTGGTAGCCGGAGGCAAAATCGTGACAGCGACGGTGACCGATACCCAGCCGTCCATGTGGACCGCTTGAAATGAAGACGAGGGATATTGCGACTTTTAGTGCCACATCGGTGGCGCTCTGACGCTTTTAAACCAAGGTTTGAAAACAAGAATTGAAACCAACAGTCTTGCGCAGATTTGAATTTCCAATTCGCATTTCTCAAACTTTCAACCGGCCAAGCTGACTTTTTGTCTTTGACGCCAGGAAAAACTTTTCCGCACTTTGTAACGCATAAAGACAGACCTCAAGCTTTGCGACATTCCGTCGTACGATCGGGACTTACATCGCTCTCGAAGGAGACAATCGCAATGGCGGGCAAAATCGAAACAACTCCGGAAATGGTCAAACACGTCTACGACAGTTCGCGCGTGCGAATTAAGGTCGTGCAAGGGCGACTTTCGCGGGCACTGACGCTAGCTGAAAAGATCGTTTTTGGACATCTCGATGATCCGCAAAACCAAGAGTTGATTCGCGGTAAGAGCTTCTTACTGCTGCGTCCGGACCGAGTTGCTATGCAAGATGCAACTGCGCAGATGGCGATGCTGCAGTTCATGTTGGCTGGTAAAGATGAAGCCGCCGTGCCATCGACGGTTCACTGCGATCACCTGATTCAATCGCATATCAACGGCACCAAAGATCTCGCGACGGCCAATTCCGAAAACCGTGAGGTGTACGACTTTTTAGCGACCGCGTCGTCTCGTTATAACCTAGGGTTTTGGAAGCCTGGCGCCGGTATCATTCATCAAGTGGTTCTCGAGAACTACGCATTCCCCGGTGGCATGATGATCGGCACTGATTCGCACACCCCGAATGCGGGCGGTCTTGGTATGATCGCGGTCGGAGTCGGCGGTGCGGATGCGTCGGATGTCATGGCAGGTCTTCAGTGGGAAGTGAAAAATCCCGAAATCATTGGTGTTCACCTCAAAGGAAAAATGAATGGCTGGACATCAGCAAAAGATGTGATTTTAAAACTCTGCGGTCTGCTCACAACCAAAGGCGGAACCGATAAAATCATCGAGTATTTTGGCGAAGGCTGCGATTCGATTTCCGCGACGGGCAAAGGAACAATCACCAACATGGGAGCCGAACTCGGAGCGACCTGTTCGGTGTTTCCATTCGATGCTCGGATGGCGGCTTACTTAAAAGTCACCGGCCGCGAGCAGTTGGCAACGCTGGCTGAAGCGAACAAAGATATTCTAATGGCTGACGCCGAGGTTCTAGCGAATCCGGCAAAGTTCTATGACAAGGTTGTTGAAATTGATCTCACAACTCTTGAGCCACATCTTGTAGGGCCGCATTCTCCCGATATCGCACACCCGATTTCTCAGATGGCGGCCCACGCTCGAGAAAACAAGTGGGGAACCAAATTGTCAGCCGCGTTGATCGGATCCTGCACGAATTCTTCTTACGAAGACATCGGTCGAGCCGCCTTTATCGCTCGGCAAGCTCTTGAAGCCGGCATGAAAATGCCGCAGCAATTCATTGTTACTCCGGGCTCTGAACAGATTCGGCTCACAGTCGAACGCGACGGGCTTCTTAAGACTTTTAACGAAGTTGGCGCGACTCTGATGGCTAACGCTTGCGGCCCGTGCATCGGTCAGTGGAAGCGCGATGACATGGCTAAAGGCACCAGCAATACAATTGTAACATCGTTCAATCGCAATTTCCGCGGTCGCCAAGATGACAACCCCGAAACGCTCGCGTTCATTGGCTCTCCTGAACTTGTCATGGCGCTAGGAATCGCAGGCTCGCTCGACTTCAACCCGCTAGTCGATGAGCTCACGGCACCCAACGGCAAGAAAATTAAATTGAAACCACCAGTTGCTGATGATTTACCAGCAAAAGGTTTTATCGCGGACCCAAATGGCTACCAAGCCCCCGCGGGAAAACAAGCGGTCGTTGCTGTTTCACCGACGTCGGATCGTCTGCAGCTTTTAACTCCATTTGAAAAGTGGAATGGCAGCGACGACATCGCAGATTGCATGATTCTGGCGAAGGCAAAAGGGAAATGCACAACAGACCACATCAGCCCTGCAGGGAAATGGCTGAAGTACCGAGGTCACCTCGACAATATTTCTAACAATATGCTGCTTGGCGCAGTGAACGCCTTCACCGGAACTCCTGGAAAAGGCGCAAACGTTGCCACCGGAGCACGCGATATCGAATACTCTCACGTTGCCCGAGATTATAAGTCGCGCGGCCTCAAGTGGGTGATTGTCGGCGACGAAAACTACGGCGAAGGTTCGTCGCGCGAACACGCAGCGATGTCGCCACGACACCTCGGCGGCGTCGCGGTCATCACGAAAAGCTTCGCACGAATTCACGAGACAAATCTTAAGAAACAAGGCGCATTGCCTCTGGTCTTCGCCAATCCGACTGACTACGACAAGATTCGCGAAGACGACCGCATCACGATAAAAGGTTTAAAATCTTTCGCTCCTGGAAAGCCGCTCGAGGGAATTCTAAAGCACGCTGACGGTACGAAAGAAACGCTGTCATTGAAGCACTCGTTCAACGCCGAACAAATCAAGTGGTTCGAAGCTGGCAGTGCGCTGAACCTGCTTCGTTCGCTGTAACTTTGCCGACGCGGGTACCGGTCACCGATTGCGGCGGCCGGTCGCGGTTTCGAGGTGACCGGCCGCCGCTTGGGGTACCGGTCACTCGTGAGCCTCGCGGTTGTCATGTCCACAGAATCCGCCATTCGTACGAGGACAGTCCACGCAAGCGCTCTTTACGGTAGGGAATGGCTCCTTGTGCTTCCTTTTCATTTAGCTGAACGTAGTTTTGGAGCGTGACTAGAGCTCGACGTCCTCTGACTACTCTTGTGAACGGTCGATGTAACCAAAGCTTCCTTTGGCGTTCACGTTTCGCAGGGGCCCTCGCGGCCAACTTTGAAACCCGACTAGTGAGGGTATCGGTCACACCGAGCTTTACAAGTCCCTCGTGCTCGAACTGTTGAGCCACTTGGCCGGCGAAAACCCTTAAAAAACTTTGAAGCGTTGAACGGCGAGTCGTTCGCACGATCAGGTGAATGTGGTCTCCCTGAACCGACATCTGCTCGACTCTGATAAAGAACCGTTTGGCGTATCGGTCACGGAGTCGATGGATAAGCAGAAAACGACGAGTCGTTCGAAGCCCGCCGGCGATGCAAGCACGATCCGCCTTCATCACAAGGTGGATCGGCGCCCGTGCGACTATCGGACGTTGTCGTCGTCCGGCTCGAGTGTTGCGCAAAGTTCCCCCCGACGAATCCTTAAGGTTCCACTTTCGTTTCAGAAATTCCGAATTTTTCGAGTTCGACATGTGACCAGTACCCCCAGGGAAAGAGAAGCGTTCCGGGAAAACAAAGTGCACAGACCGTCGCGGTTTCGGACGAAGTTTAGACTTGAATGTAGCGTGAGTGGCGTTCAGCAGTCGGATCTTTGGCATCGGGCTGCTGCCGATTTTTGCCGGGACTGAGGTTCAACGACGGCAGTCTAGGGGGCGCGAGTCGATTTCACTGGAAATATGTAGCGTGTGCGGCCCGAGGTCGGAGACAGCACTTCGTAGATTTCAAAAATCGGGCCGCTCGAGCGAAGGTCGAGCGTGCTCATATGCGAAAACACTTCGGGATAAACTTTAACTGGTCCGATCGACGGAGAACCGTCGAAGACGGCGACGAGTGCGTCTCCGATTTCAAAAGGGGTGACCGATACCCCTGCCGGTAGGGTACGGGTTCGCAGGGAATTCGCATTCGATTCGCTCGAGATAATGCAGCCACCGCGACTACGTAAACGGTCCTCATCAGTGTTGTCAGGATTGTCGATGTACTCGCCAAAAGTGGTCATGCAGCCTTCGTTATTCTTGGCGCCCCACCGTTCGACTTCTTCAATCGTTGGTACGATCTTGTGATAAGCGCCTAAATGTTTTTTATATACT
>JALHOI010000150.1 GCA_022843085.1 Pseudobdellovibrionaceae bacterium | reverse complement strand
GCGGGTACCTGCTTCCCAAAATTGGGAAGCAGGTACCCGCGGTCCCCCGCCCCGGGGTGGAAGAAAATTTTGGTTTTACGGGCTGGTCTCTTGAGCATGACGAGTAAGGTGGTGACTCCATCATACTTAGGCGCAAGGGAAGCCCTCCCCGCGGTGGATTGACTGAAGCTGCGGAAATAAAAGTGCGCGAACATGATGTTCGCGCGCGAAATGTAACCTAGGAGGGGTTCATGGGTGTTCTTTCATCGCTCTATACGGGCGTATCTGGTTTAACGGCACAAGGCGAAGCATTGGGGGTCATTGGTGATAACATCGCTAACGCCAACACCATTGGTTTCAAAGCCAGTCGTGCCGAGTTTCAAGACATCATCGCAAAAAACCTGAAAGGTATTTTGGGTGGTAACCAGATCGGTCGCGGTGTGAAGATCGGTGCCGTGAATCCAATTCTCACGCAAGGTAACGTCGATGCGACAGACAAGACGACGGATCTCGCAATATCAGGCGACGGATACTTCACTTTAAGTGGTACTGACGGCGTGTCTTACACGCGTGACGGGTCGTTTCACTTTGATCGCGAAGGTTACTTAACGTCGAATGACGGTCAGCGCGTTCAGGGTTTTCAGTCGGACGACAAAGGTAAGATCATCAACAAAACGGGCGATATCAAGTTTCCGCGTGCGTTGATTCCGGCGAAGGGAACAACCGAGGTGAATCTTGATCTCAACCTCGATTCGCGAATGGACACCGGCAAAGTTTTCAACCCCGAAGATCCGTATTCGACATCGAACTTTTCGACCGGCGTCGAAATCTTCGACTCGCAAGGTAACAAGCACCTGATGACGTTGTTCTTCAACAAATCAGCTGATCGTCAGTGGGACGTTCGCGGTATGTGTGACGGAAAAGAAGTGACTGGTGGAACTCCTGGCAAAATGGCCGAAGTGATGACGGCGCGTGTGGGCTTCACGGTCGATGGTAAACTCGATACCGAAGAAATAACGAAGCAGGCTTTTAACTTTACCGGTGGAGCTCTGCAGGGTCAGAAAATCAAGATCGATTTCGGTGATTCGATCACGACCGATAAAGGCAAGGGCCTCGATGGTTCGAAACAGTACGGAAAAGATTCAGATCTGATTTCGTGGCGCCAAGACGGTGCTGCGGCCGGCACAATCACCAATATGTCGTTCAACGACGAAGGTGTCTTGACCGCACTGTACACCAACGGGCAAGCGGCCGACCTCGGTCAAATTGCGTTAGCCAAGTTCGAAAATCCCGAAGCTCTGTTTAAAGCCGGCAACAACCGTCTGAAAGAGTCGCGTGATTCAGGTGCTGGAGCGATCGGCAAGGCGCGAGCCGCAGGCCGCGGTCAGCTGTTTGCGAAGTCTCTTGAGCGGTCGACGGTCGACCTTGCGACAGAATTCGTAAACCTGATTCAGAACCAACGGGGCTTCCAGGCCAACGCAAAAACTATCACGACAACCGACGAACTTCTAAACGAAGTGATTCAGTTGAAGCGATAAGGAGCCGTTAGCGGCGCTTCGCTGGGGCCCGCCCCAGCTTCGCTGTTTCGCGCACGTCTGCGCGAAGATTAAGGCAAAGTTTCGCCGCTTCATCCACCTCTGCGTGAAGAATAAAGCGTGGCTTCGCGAGCGTCTTCGCAAAGATTAAGGCAAATCTATGCGCCCTACTATTTTTGTTGTTTCCCAGAGCCGGGTTTCAACCCGGTGTCATCTTCTCCGAGCGGAGTCCGCGCCTCGTCAGCGCCGGTCACGGGCGATTTACGCCTGGTGATTTGAGTGACTCCGCGCCCTCCTCACCGAAGGCACGGAAACCGAAGCTTCGGTTTAGTGTCCGCCGAGGTACGATGCGACGATGCGAGGATCGTCCAAAAGAGACTTGCCGGTGCCCGACAGCGAAATTTTGCCGGTCTCGACGACATAGGCACGATTCGAAACTTTCAGCGCCATGCGCGCATTCTGTTCGACGAGCAATATCGTCACGCCTTCTTTATTCACGTCTTTGATAATCTCGAAAATCTGAGCCACGATGAGAGGCGCAAGGCCCAAGCTTGGTTCGTCGAGAAGAAGCAGCGACGGCTTGGCCATGAGGGCCCGCCAGATGGCCAGCATCTGTTGTTCACCGCCGCTCAGAGTGCCGGCTTTTTGTTTGCTGCGCTCGCGAAGACGCGGAAACGAAACAAAACAACGTTCGAGGTCCTTCGCAATTTCTTCTTTGTCGTTTCGCGAATAAGAACCCATCACCAAATTCTCAAGCACCGTCAGATTCGGAAAAATGCCGCGACCTTCCGGAGAATGCGCGAGGCCGAACGTGACAATTTCGTGCTGCTGAACTTTGGAAAGTGAGGTTACGGTACCTGATTTCGTTTTGAATTCGACGTTGCCTTTGTAAGGAACGAGCGCCGAGATCGCACGAAGGGTTGTGGTTTTACCGGCACCGTTGGCTCCTATCAACGAGACAATTTCGCCCGCCTTCACTTCAAACGACAGTCCCTTGAGCGCTTGAATGCCGCCGTAGCTCACTTCCAAATTTTCGACTTTCAGAATTGTTGAATCTTGCGCCGTCTCTTTTTTCGATTCGGTCATACGGTCTCCTCAGCGCCGAGGTAGGCCGTGATGACTTTCGGATTCGATTGAATTTGGGTCGGAGTTCCCTCGGCGATAATCACACCGTGATCAAGGACGATGATACGCTCGCAAATTCCCATCACAAGTTTCATGTCGTGTTCGATCAGCAGCACGGCCAGATGAAAATCTTTGCGAATTTTTGCGATCGTATTCATGAGGTCTTCGGTCTCGCTGTGGTTCATGCCGGCCGCAGGCTCGTCGAGTAGAATCAAGCGAGGTTCGGTCGCGAGAGCTCGTACGATTTCAAGTCGGCGCTGTTCGCCGTAGGGCAGACCGCCAGCCTCGAGGTGAGCTTTGCCCTCGAGCTTGAAAATAGCCAGAAGCTCGAGTGCACGTTCCTTAAGCCGAGCTTCTTCGATGAAATGGCGAGGCGTACGAAGAACTGAATCGAACATCGTGTGCCGGGTGTGCTGAAGACCGGCAACTAGGACATTGTCGAGAACGGTGAGCTCGCGAAACAGCCGAATATTTTGAAATGTTCGCGTCATCCCAAGTTTTGAAATTTGCCAGGGCCGCAGCGGCTTCGTGTTCACGCCTCGAATTTGAATCGAACCTGAGGTCGGCTTGTAGACGCTGGTGAGGCAGTTGAAGCACGTCGTTTTGCCAGCACCGTTCGGACCAATCAGGCCGACTAGTTCGCCCGAACGAAGTGTGAGATTAAACTTGTCGACAGCGCAGAGACCGCCGAATTGCATGGTGACGTTTGAGGCTTCGAGTAAAACTTCGCTCACGCCTTACCCTCAACTCTCTGGCCTTCAACTTTGCGGTCTTCAGCCTTCCGACGGCCAAGCGTCATCTTCCACAAATCCGTCGCTTCAAGCCGTCCCAAGATACCGGAGGGACGAAGAATCATGAACAGAATCAGCAGCAACGAATAAATGACCATACGCAAATCGATGCCAGTCAACTGCTGCAATTCGCGAAGCACCATTTCTGGCAAGATTGTGATGATAACAGCTGCGATAACTGACCCCGTCAAACTTCCCATTCCGCCGAGAACAATCATAATGATGATGTCGACCGACTTCGTGAATGTGAACGTTGAAGGATTTAAATACTTCACCGAGTGCGCGAAGAGCGAGCCGCCAACTCCTGCGAAAAATGCCGAAATGACGAAAGCTCGGACTTTTGTTTGGGTGATGTTGATGCCCATCGCTTCAGCCGCGATTTCGTCTTCGCGAACCGATAGAAAGGCGCGTCCTTTCGCTGAATGCACGATTCTCCACAACGTCACAAACGTAATGACCGCCCAAACTGAGGCGACCGCAAACTGCGCCGAAAACGCCGTCAGCCCTAGCGCTGGTACAGCTTCTGTCGACGGAATTCCGTACATCCCGCGGGCACCGCCAAGGCTGTCAGAGTTTAAAAGTGCCACGCGAATGATCTCGCCGAATCCGAGGGTGACGATCGCCAGGTAATCGCCGCGCAAGCGAAGTGAAGGCAGGCCAACGATGTAGCCGGCAACAGCAGCGAGAAGTCCGCCGCCGATCGGCAGTAGCAAGAACTTTAAGAAATCGGGCAGCGCACCCAGCTCGGGCCGAGTGACTAACCACGCTGAAGTGTACGCACCTACGGCCATGAAACCGGCGTGCCCGAGTGAAAACTGCCCTGTGAACCCATTCACGAGGTTCAGCGACGTCGCGAGCACAACGTTCGTCAAAATTAGAACCATCACAAACTGCGTGTACGCATTTGTGAAGTTATCAAACAAAACTCCAAGTCCGATCAGCGCCATCATGGCGACGACCGGGGCCGGTAGTGACTTCAACGTATTGAAACGCGCGGTTTGGTCGGTGAGTGCAGCCATTAAACTTTCTCCCGCTGAACCGAGCCCAGAAGACCCGCCGGTCGAAACAAGAGAATCACGATGAGTATTCCAAACGCGAGAGCATCGCGGTATGTGCTGGAGATATAACCCACGACCATTTCTTCGCAGAGCCCGAGAAGCACGCCGCCCAGCATGGCCCCGGGTAAGCTGCCAATGCCGCCCAAAACCGCAGCGACAAACGCCTTAATGCCGAAAAGCATTCCCATCAGTGGGTCGATTTTTGGGTACTTGAGTCCGACAAGCACCGAGGCGACTCCGGCCAGCGACGAACCCAAAATGAAAGTGAAAGAAATAATGCGGTTGACGTTGATGCCCATCAGTCGTGCGACCATTTCGTTCGAACTTACGGCCCGCATCGCGATTCCAATTTTCGTGTGTTGCACAAGGAAATGCAGACCCAACATAACGATTGTGCCGACGACGAGAATCGTAACGTCGAGCGAGTGAACTTCGACACCGCCAATTTTAAACAAACTGACGTCTTTGATAACTTCGGGGAAAAGTTTTGGATCCGAACCGAAAACGATTTGCCCCGAATACTGAAGCAGAAGGCTGACGCCGATCGCAGTGATTAGGATATTAAGTTTCGGCGCTTTTCGAAGCGGCCGATAGGCCAATCGTTCGATCGTCACACCTAAGATCGAACAAGCCGCGATCGCAACGATCAAAAGAACAATCAGAGCGCCGACGCCTTGATGTTCGGTCAGCGCAAGATACTTGTTGCTACCGACATAGTAGGCGGCAAACGCACCAACCATGTACACTTCACTGTGAGCGAAATTGATGAGCTGCAATATGCCGTAGACCATCGTGTAGCCGAGAGCAATCAAGGCATAGATGCTGCCGAGGCTGACACCGTTGATGACGTGCTGAATAAACTCTTGGCTGTGGCTTTGATCCAATCGACATCCTGGCGCGAACGGGAAGTTTATGAGGCGCCATTAGAGAACATCTTAGCAACACGGTCAAAGGCTCGATCGCAGGTGGACCGGCTTTCGTCGCTTCTGAAAATGTTTCGGAAGCGACGAGGATCTTTTTTTACGGAGCAATCGTTTTTATGAAACGATTCACTTTGCCATCGACCTGAACAACGACGGCACTCTTTGTCGCATCACGTTTTTCATTGATCGTGATTTTTCCAGTGACGCCAGGGTAATCGACCGTTTTTGCAATCTCGTCGCGAATATTTTTTGGAGTTATCTCGGTCGTCCGGCTGATCGCCTGAATCAAAATTCCAGCAGCGTCATAACCGAGGGCCGCTAGGCCGTCTGGGGTTTTGCCTCCGTAAGCGTCGCGGTAAGCTTTGATGAAGTTCGTTACAATGGGTTCTGTGCTCTCGGTCGTGTAATGATTCGAAAAATAGCTGCCTTTAATTGCGTCCTGACCAAGTTCAGATAATTTTTCCGAATCCCAGCCGTCTCCGCCAAGAAGTGGCGCAGTCATACCAAGTTGCCTTGTCTGTCGAGCAATCAAGCCAACCTCGGTGTAGTAGCCCGGAACAAAAATCGCGTCGGGTTTTTTTCCTTTGAGCTGGGTCAACTGTGCTTTGAAGTCGGTTTCTCCGGCTTGATACGATTCGTCGGCGACGATTTCTCCGCCTAGTTTTTTAAATTCGGTCGCAAAGACGTCGGCAAGACCGGTCGAGTAATCCGATTTTACGTCGCGCAGAATCGCGACGCGCTTCTTCTTGAGGTCGAGCGCGGCAAACTTTGCCATGACCAACCCTTGAAACGGATCGATGAAACAAACTCTGAAGACGTAGTCGCCAATTTCAGTCACTTTTGGGTTTGTCGACGACGGCGTGATGAGCGGAACCTGATATTGTTGCGCGACGGGTGCAGCCGCAAGCGAACGGCTTGACGCAACTTCGCCGAGTACGGCGACAACTTTGTCTTGTGTGATAAGGCGCTGAACTGCCGCGCGCGCCTCTTCAGGTTTGCCTTGGTTGTCGAGCGAGATGAGTCGCAGTTGTTTGCCGTTGATGCCGCCTTTTTTGTTGATTTCGGCAAACGCCAGCTTCACGCCCTCAGACGTCGATTGGCCGAAAGTCGCTTCGGAACCGCTAAAAGACCCAAACTCACCGACCAGAATCTCGTTCGTGTTCGTTGGCTTTTTCGTGCAGCCGAGAGCGAGCGCTAAGACGGTGACCAGAGCAAGGCTCAAGGCGGGCATTGCGGAGCGAATCTTCAAAAAACAATGGCGACTAATTTTCACAGCTGAATCCTCCAAGATCGATCCTCGACTCTACTACCGCATGGCGTAAGGAAGGCATCGCAGAACCCAACGTTTTCGCGTTGCGCAATTTTTAATTCGACAGCGTCTGAGCCATCCGAATCCATTCGTCTGGAACTCTCTTGTGTTTGCCGACGATTTCGCGAAAGGGCACTCCGGCGACTCGGCCACGGACCCAGGCCATCATGGCGTCGCAATAGCCGCGTCTCAAAGCTTCGACGGCGGCGGTTCCCATTCGCGAGGCAAGGTTGCGATCAAACGCAGAAGGAGCCCCGCCGCGAAGCACGTGACCAAGCACACAAACTTTCGCCTCGAAGCCACTTTTTTTGCGAATGCTTTCGGCGAGGTCGTACGCGCGCCCGGGCTTCTGACCTTCGGCCGCAATCAAGATCGAACTTTTTTTTCCGCTCGCGATTCCGCGCCGAATGTGTTCGATGGCGTCGTCGACGGTGACGGGGTTGTCTGCAAAAAATATTTCTTCGGCGCCGCCTGCGAGACCTGTTTCGAGTGCAATGAAACCCGAGTCACGACCCATGACTTCGACAATAAATAGTCGCTCGTGCGAGTCTGCGGTGTCGCGTATTCGATCGATGGCTTGAACGGCGATGTTGACGGCCGAATCAAAACCGATGGTCGCCTCAGTTCCGAAAATATCGTTGTCGATGGTGGCCGGAATTCCGATGATTGGAATTCGGTGCTCGTTCCATAAAAGCCTGGCGCCGGTGAACGACCCGTCTCCGCCAATGCAGACAAG
>JALHOI010000149.1 GCA_022843085.1 Pseudobdellovibrionaceae bacterium | reverse complement strand
GACCCCGACGGTACAGTTAGAAGGTCGCGTCTCATCGCTCGGCGCGGACACGTGTATATACCCTCGCTTGCGCTAAAGACGTTTTTACTCGATCGAAAACTCAATGCGCGTTTTACAATTGGGCGTGAAACTGCGGGCCGCCGCGACTTAAAAAGAGAAATGGTCAGGTCGGTCGAGTTTCTAAACGAAGCCGGCAAAGCTGTCATGACAGCGCCAATCGACTCAAACGGTCTTCTGCTGATCAACTACGCGGGCCCTCAACAGATGTTTGAATACATCAGCGCCTCCTCACTACTCGCGAACGACACAACTGTTTCAGTTTCGTATCATCCGATTGGCTCTGTTCGCGGCGCAACGGTTACCGAGCGACGCGATCGAAAAGAGTTTCTAAAAGATAAGCTTCTCATTGTCGGAGCAACCTCAATTGGGGTTTACGACTTGCGCCAATCACCTTTTGAAGAAAATTATCCTGGAGTCGAAACCCACGCCAACGTTCTCTCGAATCTACTGACCGAAGAGGCAAAGGCAGCTGGATCACCAGTGAAACCTAGCCAACCCGGATTCCTTACAATTCATCCGGTCGAGCAAAAGATAATGTGGATGGTGCTTCTGATTGGCGGCCTCGCATTATCAGCCGCATTATCCTACTTAGGTTCGATTGCCGGGCTTCTCGCGACTCTTTCGGTTCTACTCAGCTTCTACGTTGTCGACCGGTACGTTCTTTTTGCAAACGGTTTCATCGTTAACGTTTCACTTCCCTTTATCACTGTTTGCGCACTCTTCGTTGGCATTACCTCATACAAATATTTCACTGAAGAGAGAAATAAACGAGCTCTGAAAAGCACGTTCGCGAAATATGTGTCGCCCTCCGTGGTTGAAGAGATTCTCAAAGACCCGAGTAACATCGAACTCGGCGGAAAAAAAATGGAACTCACAGTCATGTTTTCTGACGTTCGAGGTTTCACGACGATCTCAGAAAAACTTGATCCTCGCGCATTGTCGAACTTACTCAATAGCTACCTGACGCCGATGACAGATCTCGTGTTCGAAACAAAAGGCACTCTCGATAAGTATATGGGCGACGCCATTATGGCGTTCTGGGGTGCGCCAATTCAATTCGAAGATCATGCTGAACGTGCTGCAACCTGTGCTCTTATGATGCTAAAGAAGCTCAAACTCCTGCAGGCCGAATACAAAGCCAAAGGGCTACCGACGATCGACATCGGAATCGGGCTCAACACAGGCGACATGAGCGTCGGCAATATGGGATCGAACACAGTTCGAAGCTACACCGTCATGGGTGATTCGGTGAATCTTGGTTCGCGACTTGAAGGTATCAACAAAGAGTATGGAACTCGGATCATCGTGAGCGAATTCACCCAAATTCAGATCGCAAAGTCCTTTGTGACACGCGAAATTGATTGGGTCCGCGTAAAAGGAAAAGCGCAACCTGTACGAATCTTCGAGCTTATCGGTACTGTGAGTTCTGGAACACTTTCTGCGCCCGGCGATATGCTTGCGGTATTGCCAGATTTCGAGACTGGATTTCGCCTCTACCACGCTCGGCAGTTTGACGAGGCCGTTGCCGCGTTCACCCGCGCTCTCAACACCAAACCTGATGACGAGTGTTCACGGCTTTATATCGAGCGCTGCCAGGACTACCTGAAAGCGGCACCCAACGAAGATTGGGATGGCGTGTACACGATGAAAACAAAATGACAGTCTCATCCAGCTCTCGCTAGTCTTTCGACATGGCGTTCGATTTGCCCAATTCCGCGCGTTTTGCAATGCAACTATTTTGCGCATGCATTTTACTGTTCGACTCGAACGCCCATGCTGCCTCCAGCACCCGGCTCATAACCAAAAGCGGCTCACCAGTTTTGATTTCGGCGGATTCCACGTTCGGCGATTACGAAAAGCAAACCATCCGTCTGACTGGCAATGTCCAAATGACGTTTGATGGGCAAAATCTACGCGCTGACGAGGCTGTCATGGACAAGCTCAGCGGCAAAATTACTGCGATCGGCAATGTGATTCTTGCGTCCCCGTCGGCTTACGTCGAAGGGACTCAGGCCGAAATTTCATACGAAGATAGTACGGGAGTTATCCTCGATGGCTTCGTCAAAGCAGGGCAGGTCATCTTTCAAGGTAAGCGTATTAGAAAGCTAGGCCCCGACCAATATGAAGCTGACGAAGCGGCGTTCACCGCTTGCACAACCTGCCCCGCAGCCTGGCAATTTCGCGGAACAAAAATTAAGGCCGAAATGGGAGCCTACGCGCGGATCTCAGATGCCAACTTCTACCTCGGTGGGCAGTGGGTTTTCTGGCTTCCCTATCTCGTTGTGCCGCTAAAAAGCGAACGACAATCAGGAGTACTTTTCCCAACTTACGATATCGATTCAGAGGGCTTCGGTATCGGCCTTCCGCTTTTTTGGGCGATCTCTCGCAGCCAAGACATGACGGTCACCCCCAAGTGGTACACCCAGCGCGGATTCAAAGGCATTTTGAACTACCGATATATTCTCAACGAAGACAGCGCAGGAGAAATGACCCTTGGGGGATTTCTTAGAGACAAAGTGTTTAGTTCCGACTCAAGTCTAAATCCAAAACCCGGTGACGAACGTTCGGGTCGTTGGTTTATCAACCATGATCACATCTATACCCTGCCGGGCGGGTTCATCAACCGCGCGCGACTAAGTTTAGTTTCAGATTTGCGCTACACACGTGACTTCCCGCAAGAAATGGAAGGCATCGGCGACCCCTCACTTGAGAACACTCTTTCTCTCACGAAAAATACTGAATTCACTCACACAAGCGCGGGAATTGATTATTACGTCAATCAGCTGAAGTCGAATCCCCTTGAGGGAAATGCCGACGCTGTTCACCGATTTCCGGAGATCAAACAATCAGGCATTGAACGCAGCCTCTTCGGCTCGCGTTTGTTCTATCGTTGGGATGTCAATTACGTGAATTTCACGCGCGAAGATTTCGCGTTTGATGACGTCGTGGGCACAGGGCCAAATCGCGTCATCGACCGAGCGCGAGGCCAGGACAGCACAGGGGTCACACAGGCAGGAAGTGGAACATTCCAGCCTGGTGTCGACGTGTTGCGAACGGGGCAGCGGCTCGACCTGAAGCCTGAAATTTCGCTTCCATTTCGTTTGGGCAAGTTTCTTGATGTACTTCCGTCCGTTCAGTTTCGCCATACACAGTACGCTTTCAACGTAACCAACCCAACAGGGTCTGGTTTTGAAACCGGACCCAGTCGACAGTATCTGCGCGGCCGCCTCGCACTGCGGACACAGATGTCACGGGTTTACGAGGATGATATTGGCGAAAGACTGACCGCCGATGGTTTTACCATAGGTAACGATAGTCGTCTGCCAGCCACAGACGGTGAAACGCCGGCGGCCGGAATCTTTCAAGCACTGCAGGCACCCGTGGTCGTAAAAAAATCTGAAAAGATAAAACATGAAATAGAACCCGAAATCGCAATTCAGAGCTTGCCGTTCATTCAACAAACAAACTCTCCCTTCTTTGGCAGCAACGCCTCGGTGCCGATCTTTCTCGATAATCAGCCCGTTTCAAACGCAGACTTTTATTCAGACAAAGGCTTACAATTCGATTACGACGATCGTATTACGCAGCGAAATATTGTTTCTGCCCTCGTAACAAACCGCTTCATTCGCAAAACTTGGAACGGCGAAACTCCTGTCTACCGTCAAATCGTTTCGATAAAGAATGGCGCGAGCTATGAATACGACAAACAAAACGGCGACCAAGCGGCCAATTTTTCAGACATTTTTACCGTCGTGGATGCTCGCCTCGACCGCTTCGACACGAACACCTCAGTCCGCTTCTTTCCGCTACATCGTGTTGTCAACACGTCGTCGCGCGCGCGCCTCACAGATAAAAGCGGAAACTTCTTTCAGATGAGCTTTTCGCAAAACTACCTGATTACCGAAAACGTCGCAGAAGCTTACCCGCTGCGTGAAGAGAACATCGGCTTCGCCTTCGGGTTTGTTCACCAATATGCGACAATTGCGGCCGCACTTGATTATCTGCCGTCGACGTATTCGCCGATTGATCTGCGCTTAAAAAGCTGGTCAGCCGATGTTCTGATTAAACCCCCTGGAAACTGCTGGGGAGCAAAAGCCAGCCTGAAATACGTACTGGGTGAAAAAGCACCGATCGTCGGTTTTGATTTTAGCTACGATTTCAGTGGCTCGATTTAGACCGATCTAGAACCGCAGCACGTCGTACCGAAGCTCGCCACCCTCAAGACTACCACGATCAGAAAAACGCGGAGCTACAACGAACCTCGGAATCTCAAAGCGGCGTGCGACCCGCGTATTTGGCGACGAAAAATCTGATCCAAGTTGATCGCGAATTTCAGACTCTTCTTGATTGGGTACTCCGTAAACAACATACAAACCCAGTAATATTCCGGCATAAAGCCCGAACGATGCGCCTCGCGCGACCTTGTTCAAGTTGTCTCCAGGCTTGTCGGAGAACGCAAGTGTGGCCGCTCCGACCAAGGTGCCTGCAAGAACTCCGTAACTGCAACTCATTACAAACTCTCGCATCGCTTCAGCGCGAGCCGTTGACTGAAATCCAGATGAAACAACAAAGAAAGTGGCTACAAGCCCAAGACGAATTTTGACGAATCGTTTCATGGCCTAAGTTTAGCCTTGAATCCTAGTCACCTGTCAAAATATCGGAACCTCACAGAACTGGCCGCGTTGTGTCGACTTGTTGTCTTGAATCAAGCCTAACAAACTAACTTCGACGTCTCGCCCGGTTTCACTCGCAATCCAAAATGCAGCTCGCGCAAGGCGAGCGCGTTGCCGAAATCCCAGGCCCAGAGCCCGATCATCAGGCCAAAAGCTCGTCTTCACCTCGAAGACAAGAATCTGGCCGGCGGCATTCATGGCAAGGATGTCAATTTCAGCAAATGGAGTTTTAAATCGGCGAAGAAAAACTCGGTCGCCTCGACTTTGAAGCCACACGATCGCGGCGGCTTCAGTTTCTTCGCCGCGGGATTTTATCGTCTTACAGTGCAGGTTGCTCGCCCCGGGGGCGCAAAAACTCTCGAACTCCGCCGAAAGTCTTTCGATGGATTCGCGTAGGACCATACTCTTCGATGGCTTTTCGATGGATCGGCGCCGCATATCCTTTGTGTTTTTCGAAGCCATACCTCGGAAACTCCTGAGCCGCTTCAATCATGAATCGATCGCGGGCAACTTTCGCGACGATCGAAGCCGCTGCAACTGGAAGCGCTCGAAGATCACCTTTTACAAGTGTCGTCTGCTTCGCAAGGCCGAAGGTTGCAAACTCGGGTCCGGGCATCGGTATTCGCTGATTTCCATCGACAATCAAATGTGCACTCGTTGGTCCGAATCCCGTCTCAAGCCCCGTGTGGTGTGTCCAAGTTTTTTCGAGTTCTTTTAAAGCTCGGCGCATGGCTAGAAAGCTTGCCTGCAGAATATTGATGGCATCAATTTCTTCAGCCGACGCGACACCGATGGCAACAAAGCACCGCGCCTCGATTTCTCGTGCGATTGCATCTCGTTTTTGGCTAGATAAAAGTTTTGAATCGGTGACGCCGATTGATTTGAGATAATCTGCTTCAGCAACTGGTATGATCGCGGCCGCAGCATATACTGGGCCTGCTAAGCAGCCCCGGCCCACTTCGTCGATTCCAACCACCGGATGAGGCGCCAGGGACTGCCAATCAAACGGCACGGGGGCTAGTTTGTCTGACGACTTCTCTGCCATACTAGCGCGGCACCTTCTGCGCAAAGATAGGAAGCAAGTAACTGACCTCTTGCCCCGTCAAGGCTCCTCGGTTTGCACGAACTTTTAAGGTGTGCCCTTTGACGGGTTCGTAGCTTGAATGTGTACAAACGAAACGCGGCGGCTCAGAGGCCTTCGCCGCCCTGCAATCAAGCTTCACGGGATTCAAATCACTTGTCGGCAAAACGACGTCGACCGACACACTCGACTTATCCGTACGTGGTTTTTCAACATTGTTGTCGAGAAGATAAACCCAGATTTCGCGACCGCTGACCTTAAGCTCAACGTGAAACGCACCTGGCGTTCGCACTTCGCCGCCATTTGGTCCTGGCTTAGCTTCACCAGTTGCCCAGAGAACTGTCGGAAGACCGAAAGAAAAGGTCAAGAGAGATAACTTTACTAAGACTTGCTTCGGTGAGAGTTGATTCAAAGAAGACTCCGAACGGTCGCGATTCAACGTGATGCTTCAATTCGACCGAAACACACGAGACGATAGTTTTTCAATCTCGTCAACCAGAGGATCAACCGAGGTATCGGTCGCACTGCGAAACGCGATTCGAAGTTTCTGCTTTAAATGCCCACTAAATAGCACCGACCGACAGCTGCCAAGCGCTGCAATGACAGCCGAAAGTTGTTGTAAGATTTCGGCGATTCCTCGACCCGCTTCAATCATGCTTATCACTTTGTCGAGATGCCCTCGCGCCCGCTTGAGTCGCTGAAGTGCTTCGTGTTCGGTCACCACCGGCAGCACCCGTTGAGGCTCACTCACCTTTTTTTTACTCGAAGTTTTTGTACGCTTCATTTTTCTGAATCGTTCTGTCGATTTTTTTTTCATGACCTATCCTCCCCCATAGGTTAAGTGTGGGCCAATAAAAAACGCATTCCGGAGAATGCGTCTTTCAGAACACAATCGGTACCAGGAAGCAGTTCGAATCCTACTCAGCTACAGGAGCAGCTGCTTCAACGGTTTCAACGGGAATTGTTGTGTCAACCAAGCCGACCATTTCAGATGTCAGACGGGCTGCCTTACCTTTGAGATCGCGTAGGAAATAAAGTTTCGCGCGACGAACTTTTCCTCGCGCGATGACCTCGACTCGGTCGACCGATGGACTTCGGAACGGAAATGTACGTTCCACGCCGACACCAGCTGAAATCTTGCGGACGGTAAAAGTCTTCGTTGCACCTTCGCCTTGAACTTTAATGCAAACGCCCTTGTAGAGCTGCACTCGCTCTTTGTCGCCTTCGCGAACCTTCACGTAGACACCAACAGTGTCGCCTGCCCCGAAATCGCCGATTTTTGCATTAACTGACACTTTTTTTCCAGCGATGCGACGTACGAGGTCGGTTTCGCCCGCCGGCTTCGCTGCTTTGGCCCGCTTCGCTACCGGCGCCTTCGCCTCTTTTGGAGAGGCTTTGGCCTTCGCTGCTGCCGACGAAGACTTCGTTTTCGATTTAGTTGCTGACTTTGCTGCCGTTTTCTTCGCCATGGATCCTACCGCCTCTAAACCGTCATCAAGACCCGAGGCTCACTCACGCGCTATCGCGGCATGCGCTTTTTCGGGCTCAAGTTCTGCGTCAAGTTCAAATAAAGAGTTCTAATCAAGAGTTCTACAAAAAAATCTATCTAAAAAGCTTCGTTCGTGAGGGGCCGAGGCTACCATGCCCCGC
>JALHOI010000148.1 GCA_022843085.1 Pseudobdellovibrionaceae bacterium | reverse complement strand
CTGTGTATTCGCGAGAACTTCTTCGATGGTCGTGATGCCGCTTAAGACCTTCTCAACGCCATGATCGCGAAACGTTCGCATACCAAGTTCAATTGCGCGTTTTTTGATCGCTCCGCCGTCGGCACGTTGCATGATCATCGTTCGAATGTCGTCGGTGACAAGCAGCAACTCTTGAATGTTGGTTCGTCCCATATAGCCTTTGCCGTTACAGTGCTCGCAGCCGATCGAGCGGTGGATGGTCGCGCCGCGCACGGCTTCACGCGAAAGCCCCAGCGACACCAGGTCGGCGTCGGTTGCGATATGCGGTTCCTTGCAGTGGCGACACAAAACACGAACAAGGCGCTGTGAAATCACCCCTTGAATCGAAGTCGCGATCAGAAACGGCTCGCAACCGATATCCATGAGGCGGGGAAATGCGCCGGCCGCATCGTTCGTGTGAAGCGTTGAAAAAACCAAGTGACCGGTGAGCGACGCTTGAATTGCGAGTTCGGCTGTCTCGAGATCTCGAATTTCTCCGATCATGATGACGTCGGGGTCTTGGCGCAAAAACGATCGTAAGCCCGCGGCAAAGGTGAGGCCGATCTTTGCATTCACCTGAACCTGCCCGATGCCGTGAATTCGTTGCTCGACCGGATCTTCAACGGTCAGAATATTCAGCTCGGAATTATTAATACGGGTGAGTGAGGCATAAAGTGTCGTCGATTTACCTGAACCGGTGGGGCCTGTTACAAGCATGATTCCGTAGGTTCGTTTCAGCAAATCGTCGCGCATGATGTCCATCGATTGCTGGCTAAACCCCAACTGCTCAAGCTGAAGGACAACGTTCGACCTATCCTGCAAACGCATGACGATACGTTCGCCAAACGCAGTTGGCACCGTCGACAGTCGGACGTCGATGTCTTTTCCACCAAGCTTCAGCGGAATTCGACCATCTTGCGGAAGCCGTTTCTCGGCGATGTTGAGATTCGCCATAACTTTGATACGTGAGGTGATCGAGTTTTGAAGTTTTTTAGGCGGCTTATAGATATCAAACAAAACGCCGTCGATTCGAAACCGCACGGCCATATCTCGCTCGTAAGGCTCGATGTGAATGTCGGATGCTTTTTCTTTCACGGCACGAAAGAGAAGGGTGTTCACAAGCTTGATGACTGGCGCATCGTCGTCGCCGCTTTCAAGCAAGTCGATGATTTGGTCTTCAAGGTCCAGATCATCTTCCTCGATGCCTTCGAGGCCCTGAAGTCCAGCCGTACTTTTTTCGTACACTTTATTAATCGCGTCGATCACGCGAGTCTTTGACGTCATGATCGGAATCACACGTTTTTTAAAAATGACCCGAAGGTCGTCGAGGATTCGCGTGTTCAGCGGGTTCGTCACGAGAACTGTGACGGTCGTGCCGTCGTCTTTTAACGGCAGTGCTTCGTGTTTTTTTGCAAAGCCGATCGGGATATCGCGCACGAGATCTGCGTTGATCTCGTTCACCGGAATGTCTTTCATGTAGGTGAGGCCCATTTGGCCCGCGAGATCACTTAAGATGTCGTCGGTCGAGTTCGTATCATTGCGAGTCAGCAAATCGCGAATCGACGCACCGGTCGCCGACGGCTGATTGAGCAGAAGCTGAACCTGCTCTTCCGAGAGGCTGGTGTTCTTAATCAGAACACTATCAATTTGCACTGCGGCCATGATTCGGTGCCTCTCGGGTTCAAGTTTCTAAGTTAGCGGTTCACGTTCACGGGCGTATTGCTGTTCGTTTTTCGAATGCGACGCTCGTCATTCTTACTTGCAGTTCGAGGTAACGCATCCATTCGCGCGCCGTTAGGATCACGACCGTCGAAGTTTCGTTTGATCCAGTCGATGCGCTCGTTCGCCTTATCACTCAGAAGCTTCTGGCTGTCGTCGATGTTGCGAATAATTCGCGGCGTAATAAACACCACCAGATTAATTTTCTTTTTGGTCATCGATCGAGATTTGAAGAGCCAGCCGAGTACCGGGATGTCACCCAGGATCGGAATTTTCGTTTCGTCGATCGATTCCTCGTCGCGAATTAAGCCACCAAGGACCGCCGTGTCTCCTGAATTGACGACGATGTTTGTGATAATCGACCGATCTGAAATGGTTGTCGCGATCGCTGAAAGCCCCGAAGCCACCTGGGCATTGGGGTTCACCTGCTTCACACTTTGATTGAGCTTCAAGCGCACAACGTTCGAATCGGGCCGGATGAACGGTGTTAGAACAAGTTTGATTGTCGCATTCTCGGTCTTGACGTCATTGACGACGTTGTTGCCAACGCTGGTTGAAGTTTGGCTGACCGGAACCTTGTCACCGACCTCGATCGTCGCTTCTTCGTTGTCGAGAGCCATAATTCGCGGAGTCGACAAGATGTTCGATTCAACGTTTTGCTGAAGAAAAGTGATGAAAGCGAGTAGCGAGGGTATTTGCACCGTGGTGGTTGTGCCTGGCAGCTGAAAGGCGAACGTCTGACCGCCGCCGAAGCCCAAGATCGCGCCTTGATCGTTCTGCGGTGAGAGGATGTTCGCGAGCGAGCCCTTTTTCGCGAAACCGCCACGCGCGCGGCCACCCGATGCGGGATCGAGGTAGTAGTAAGTCGGGTTCCAATCGCGCGTTTTGTTCGCGTTCATCTCCATAATGATGGTTTCAACAAACACCTGGTCGCGAGGAATATCAAGTTTCGCAAGTAGCGAACGAACCGTGTCGTAATCCTGCTTCGAGGCTGTGATAACAAGCGAATTGGTATTTTTGTCGGCGTTGATTTTGACGTCGCCGCCAAAAATGTTTTGTCTGTCGAGCGGCGAATTCGCGCGACCGCCAGGAGGGCCGCCAAAACTACCGCCGCCGAAGGCGCCACCACCGGCCGGGCTTGACGGAGCACTTGAAGCCGCACCGCTTGCGAGCCCACCAATTGTCTGAGCAATCTTTTCGGCCTCGCCGTAGCGCACGTAATAGACGAAAACGCCGCCAGCCTCTGCGGGGTCGAGTTTGTTATCGAGTTTTTTTACAAGATCGCGCACCTTTTCGATGCCGGCCTTGTTGCCGACGACAATCAGCGAATTCGTGCGATCGTCGGGTGCCACCAGCGAAAGCTCTTCCGGCGTTCCGCCGGCCGCGGTTCCGCCGCGTGAACGGAAGCGCGGAACATTCGCGCCAAAAGAGGGAGCTGCGCCGCCACCGCTTCTCGTCTCTTTGTTGATAATCTGGTTGATAAGATCGGCTAAGTCTTTCGACTTCGCATAGCGAATTGGAATGACGCTCAGCTGCTCTTCAAACCCCGGCCTATCAAGCTCGTTGATAATCTTCACCATCCGTTCGACGTTGGCGCCGTAGTCGGTAATCAGAAGAGAGTTCGTGGGTTCGTACGGTGTCATCTCGCCATCTTTTGAGGGGAGTACGCGAAGACGCTTGTTCACTTCTTCAGCCGAGATGTGTTTCAAATGAATGATTCGGGTAATATAGATATCGCTGGTCGGGGCATACTTGCCCGTGTACGTCTCGATCGAATCGCGCTGGGCGTTTCGCGACGCTTTCACTTTTAAAAACTTTCCGTAAGGGACAACCGTGAAACCGTTGACGGCAAGAGCGGCTAAAAATGCTTTGTAGGCCTCAGCAACAGTCACCTTTGACGGCGCGATGATCGAGATCTTACCGCGAACGCCGGGATCAATAATGAAGTTCTTATTCGTTAACTGCGAGATCGCTTTCACGACGTCGGTGATTTCTGCGTTTGGAAAGTTCGCCTCGACAAGGTCGGGAAAGTTCTCATCCGTCATGTCTTCAATTTGCGCGTCTGCAAGCGAAGGTGCGCCTTTTGCGCCCGTTGCCGGTACGGGGGTCATTGGTTTCACGGGGTAAGTTCGGCCCGTGCCGGCGCCTCGCGGAGACCCGAAGTCGGGTGGGTTATCAATCGGCAAATTCGATGTTGGTGCACCCGCAGCGGGCGGTGCGCTCGGAGCCCCGAGACCCGGCGCCTGATTGAAATTCCCAATCGGTTCTTCAAGCTCTTCGTCGTCAAAGAGGCGATCGAGATCTTCGTTTTGGGCAGAAACCCGAGTCGGGCGACCTGAGGCCACGATCGACAGCGCGATCAGAGCCAAAAGCACGCGGCGCCATCGAGAGCCGACGCTCTGGACCTCCGATTTATCAGATGAGTGTCTCGGTGCGGTTTTTTCTGCCTGCTGTTTCATCGACATCCTTGTCTTTGAGAGATCTGGATCTTTGAGAAATCCGGTCTAAAAACGAATCTTACTGAGTGATCGTGAAGTTCGAATTCTCTTTTCGTCCGCCACGTTCAAAACCCAAATTGATTTGAGACGCGTTCGACCGCAGCGACTGAAAGAGTTCCATCGCCTTCGCCGGTGAATCGATCTTTTCGCCGTTTACACTCTCAATGCAGTCGCCACGACGAATTCCAAGCGTCTCGAGAACGCTTCCGGCCTGCATTTCAGCGATATTAAAACATTCAACGTTGCCGTTCGGGCCAACTCGCGGAACGGCGCGCGCCGATTGAAGAATTGCCGGCAGATCTTTTAGATACGTTTCGAGAGTCTCGCGCTTCACCGTTCGGTCTGATTCTGAATTCATCGTGATGCCCGGTGCGAGTGCCGTCGAGGTGACGGCAAAGGTGAGCGATCCTTCTTCTTTCAGTTCGATGTATTCAAGCCGACCACTCGAGTTGTTGCGAAAAACCATTTGCGAGCGTTCGATCTTAGTCACAGTGCCAAGCCCATCGGGGATTTCTCCGTCGAATCGAACTGCGATGACATCGTTCTTATTTTTGAGGTTCACCGTCGCAACAGAACGCAGAGGATTTGCGTGGACGAGTGTTCCGACCAGCGCCAGCGGTAACTGCGACAGCACGGGTAATCCGTCTTCCTTCAAGGTCGGGGCTCCGCCCATCGGATCGGGAATTTTTTGATCACTCGAGAAGATGTTCCGGCCGGTCACGATTTGAAATTTCTCTTTCGGAGTATAAGTCGGTGCAGACTGGCGAGCGGCCGCCGTCAACGGTGGTTCGCCCGGCAAGAGGCGGTCGCGAACCGACAAGATGCCCAGATCAGCGACGGCATAACCGATCACGAACAGCAGCATTAAGATTGCCAGGGTCTCAAGACGTGGGCGCTCGGAATTCATTTTCCGAGAGTATCAGAGAGGTTAGACCGTGCGGCACCGGTTTTAGTGGCACCCCGACTTAGAGCTGGGGGATGACGCGGTCGTCGATTTTCAAGGGACATTGAATTCCCTTCAGGGTGAGTGGCTAAAGTTTGAACGGCTCGAAGCCGTGCGAACTTCGGCAGCACGCGGTGGTCTCAAACCTACGTGAAATCGACGGAAAAACAGTTTCGTTTTGTCCCCGGATGGTACATCCGCGTGTCGAAGGCCTAGGAGTACCATCCTTGGCATAGAGGATGCTCAGCTCATGTGTGCGGTAACGTTGAGCGCGTGTCGAGGGGTCGTAATGCTGTGCTCGAAAAGTTAAAGGGGTAACGCAATGGCAGTTGTTCACTCTGTTTTTAAGTCGGTCCATTCGCAAACGACCGGCGCCGTTTTTGCGGGTCGAAACGGTCTTGATTTTCTCGAGCTTCGGTTGGGCGTTGTTCGAATTCCGGAAGTCTCGTTGCGAATTCGAGACGCACAAAAAATTCTCGACGCACTCGACGTCGAGCGGGTGGACCTCTTAGGTGCGATCATCACCGAGGACGAAGCCTTCTTTAGAAACATCAAGCTAAAGAGCCTTTTGGCGGCAATAGTTCAAGTCGGACTTTATGAAAGACTTTTGAAGACGCAGCGTTCGCCCGACATACTCGTTGGCACTTCGAATGGTGATTCGGCCCTACTTGTCTGTACCGGCCAAATTTCTTTCGAAGACATGGTGAAGGCCTCATCGGCGTTACAAACGCTTCAACCTCTAATTCCGCGAGAGTCGACAGAACCGGTCGGGCAGGCCCAGCTTCCATCAAGTTCTTCAGCCCAGTTGCTTCCAGGGCTGCAGGCGCCGCTTCATTCGGTCGCGCCAAGTTTGACGGCGCTACCTTCACTCTCGGGCTTAAGTTTGACCGAGTTTCGCGCCTTCATGCGAAACGAAGATGGCGCGATGGTCGAAGTCGGTCAGCCCGTCATGGATCTCAAAAAACTTCTGACTGAAGTCGTCGAGCACCAAACAGTTTCGCGATTTATCAACGTCGGGCCAGGTGCCGCAATCAATGCGAACGAGTATGAAGTGATTGGCGAAGCGGCTGGAGCCGACGAAGTCACCATCATCGATTCGATCGATCTCGACCCGATGTTGAATTGGTTCTGGACACAGATGCGCCCGACGTTTGGCCTCGCGAACTAGCGCGAGGGCATCCAAAGAGGTTCTTCGCGGTTCGCGAGACGATTTAGGTGTCTCGCTAAAACAAAGAAATAATCGTTCAGACGATTCGTGTGCTGAACGATTTGCGTGAGCCAGGCGGGAGCGGCCTGCGAAACCGGCAAAAGCCGAACGATCGCGCGTTCGGCGCGGCGTGCGACCGTTCGTGCGATGTGGGCGCTGGCGGAAGGTCGTGTGCCTCCGGGAAGCACAAAATGTTTGAGCGGGGACAAGTCGGTCGACATTCGGTCCATGGCCGCCTCTAGTTCGCCGACGGCTTCGTGGCTTAATATGGGTAGCTTCGAGCGAACGGCGTCGTCCTCGGTCGCAAGGTGTGAACCCAAAACAAAGATCGACTCCTGAATTTTCAGCAACTCTTCAGAGATTCTGGCGCTTTCGATCGTCGCGGCGCCGGGCCAGCGGTAGTCTTCGATGTCGGCGCGAAGTAGCCCGATAAAACAATTGAGTTCGTCAAGCGTACCGTAGGCTTCGAGCCTCGGGTCATCTTTGACGACGCGCGCGCCCCCAAATAGCGATGTTGTTCCTTGATCTCCGGTTCGTGTGTAGACTTTGGGACTCGTCATAGTTCTAGAGGGGGCCAAAAGTGAGTGTCACCGTCAAGGCATCGCGCGCAAACGCTGGATTTATTCAGTCGCTCGGACCAAGTGGAAAGCCGCTGCTGGTCACGATCCCTCACTCGGGCGAGCAGATTCCGCCTGAGGCCGCGTGGCTTTCGGACTTGCCCGAACGTCTTCTCATGTATGACGTCGATCGGTACGTCGATGAGCTCTACGAACCTACTTTGCGAAAACTTAAAATCGCGTGGATCAAGACCGAGTGGCATCGGTACGCCTGCGACCTCAACCGGCTCGCGACCGATGTCGATGCTCAAAGTTTAATCGGATCATTGAATCCCCGCGGTACTTACCCTCGCGGCCTACATTGGTCGACGACGACAAAGGGCGAGCGTCTGATGCCTCGGCCAATTTCAAGTGATGTTCATCAGATGATTGTGAATCGCTGTCTTCGGCCGTTTCATGACGCGGTTCGTGCCGTTGGCGATCTCATAAGGCCGCCGTCGGTGCGTTCTAAAGCGGCACCACTCTTTCACATTGATCTCC
>JALHOI010000147.1 GCA_022843085.1 Pseudobdellovibrionaceae bacterium | reverse complement strand
TTCATCTAAATCTCCTTGAGCGCCGGTCGCTTGATGTAGCGGCGCTTGAAGTAACGGCGTTGCGTGGGAAGACTCGGCCACTCGAATCCACGTATTCTCGGGCCACACGTCGTCTTGCATCGCTGCAAAACCAGACGTCGCACCTTCTTGTTTTAAGAGACTTGTCAAAAGTGCCAGCTTTGTTTGATCAAGGTTCGCTTGATTTTCGAAGCCTTCTTGGCGTTCGTTTTCGGGCAAGGGGTCAATTTCAATTTCAAGATCTTTAATCGGATTTAAAAGTTCGACGCGGTCGAGTCGATTCTCGAGGAGCAGTCGGAAGAAACGAATCTCGCGGGTCGGTGTCGAGGGCTCGATCAAAAAAACGTGTTCGTGATTCGAGTACTCGCAGCGCAAGGTGACGCGCAGGCGACGAACGACAAGCCTGCGACCCTCGAGTCGCGCAAAAAGATTCTTCAGTGAGGTCTCGATCTCGTGCAGCAGAAGAGAAACCACCGAAACGGGGTAGTCGAGATGAACAAAGACTTTGAGTGCGTCGGTCGGCACAAACGGGGCAATCGGTTGTGGATCTTTCGCCGCTGTTCCTTGCAGGCGAAGATAGACTTTTGCACCGAGTTCTCCCCAGCGCTCGTGAAACGCGGATTCTTTGAATGATCCAATATCGCCAAGAGTCTGAAAGCCTAGCAGGGAAAAGAAATTCGCAATCGCATCGACACGCGACGGGTGCTTCCACGCCACAAGGCCTTCGAGGTGCAGCATCGCCGCCAGCGGAAGGCGATCAAGATCGTCGCGAGTTCGTCCGGGCGGCGAGATCCAGTAGCTGTGTTGAATCGCGAAGGCTTGTGCGGCCTGCGGTGTATCGGCAATTGCGATGCGAGCTTGATAGTTGAGGGAGCCTAATGTTTTCAGAACACTTTCGACCAACCGAACCTCGTCGCCGAAGGTTCGTTCAATCCACGAAACGTGAGAGGCGAGATCGAGAAAGAACCAGACTTTAGAATCTGAAATGCGAGTTGAGATGCGTGGAGAAAAGCGAAGCAAAACTTCGCTAAGGGTGCGCGCTCGCAATTCAAGCGACGCCGCGGTCGCGAAGCTTTCGCGGTCAGCAATCATCAGTGCGAGAGTGCGTGCCTTCGAGGGCAGACGTGTTTGAGCCGGCAAGAACGAAGCTGGTGTCGAGAGAGCCTGAACCGGTGATAAAGTCGACATGTCGATCTCTCCTTTGGTGGGTGGTCAAACAAAACGGGACTGGGCGGTGAGCGGCGCGAACAACTTCGATACGGCCGGCTTCGAACGTCAAAACCAGCGAAGCCAAAGAGCGAATCGCAGGAGGTTCACGACTCGCGCGACGACAGAACAAAACGACAGCTGCGCCTGAGCGACGCGCCTGCATGAGGAGGGAGCGAGCCTCACGCAGAGGAAGATACGCCTCACCCAGGTCGCAGCCGACGAGGGAAAACAGTTGCGAAGCTAAAAGCTCTTGCAGAATCCAAGAGCGCTTTTTGTGGTCCGGAGGATCGACCAAAAAAAGTTTCTGAAGATCGACCGAACGCTGGCGCGCGGTGGGTGGGTGAAGACGAAAGGGTTCACGATCATCGAGGCTGCTATTGAGCCAAGCGACGCGCTGGCCCTCGCGTGTTAGTCGCGAAGCGGCGTCAAGCCACAGCGTCAATGCACCATGACCCTCGCTGGCTTCAAGCACACTGATTTTTCCACAGGGAAATCCACCGCCATCGACAAAACTGTCGAGAGTACTCCACCCCGTGCTGATGGCCTTTGTTCCGCGTAGGGTCTCGGGCGCAACCGAGCGAACGCCGTGTTTCAGGCGAAGATCGATTTTAAGCTGTTCGAGAGAAAGCGCAGAAGACAAAGTAATCCCTTCGCGCGTGGCTTCTCTTTCGAGAACCTCGCACGTGATTGTGAGATGGCGGTTTAGTTTCTAAAATCTAACTAAAATCTAGATCGAGTGAATAAAAACGGGGTGCTACCAAAACTTTCGAATAAGGCCGACGACAATTCCCCGGATCTGAACTTGTCCTGGGTCATACCAGAATGACGTCATGGTCGAGTTTGCGGGTCGCAACTCAATTTGACGTTCATTTTTAGACGGTTCATTTCGAGAGATAGATTTCAAAGATTTCTTTTCAAGTTTTGACGTCGTGGCTGCGAGCTTGTGCCAGTAGAAACGTTTGACGGTCGCTTCCTCGGTTCCCACTTCGCTCGGCACAACAGCGACAACGATCTCGCCGTTTTCGGCTTGGCTTTGTCGCTGAACGAGAATCACGTCACCTTCAAAAATTCCATCTTCGATCATCGACTGTCCCTGAACCCGCAAAGCGTAAGTGCGGTCTGGGTTTTTGACGAGCGAAGCCGGAACGTCGATGAATTCATCATGCTCGTAAGCTTCAAGCGGAACACCGGCTGCGACTCGACCGAGCATCGGAATTTGAAAAGCGTCGGCCGAGACCGATGTGAAGTTTGACGCGAAGTTTGACGTGACGTTCGAGGTCTCGACTTTGCGTTCACGATCTTCAATTTGCTCTTGGTAAGCCGACGCTGACTGAAGCAGCGAGATCGCTCGCTTTTGATTTGATCCGCCGAGCGAGATATAATCTTTGGCTTCGAGCTGTTTCAGGTAACGTTGAGCCGAATTGAACGACGCAAAACCGAAGTGCTTGCAGATTTCTTGGTACGTCGGCGCGAAGCCATTCAACCTCGCGTAAGTCTCGAGAAACTCGAGCACGGTCTTTTCTTTCGGGGTAAGCGGCGTGAGTGCGGCGCCAAAATTAGAGCCGAACGTCGAACCCGACGTTTGGCCCGACGTTTGGCCTGACGTCGAATTCGAGGCTTTATCGGAAGCTGCATCGAATGTTTTGTTCGGGCCCCGGCTCATGTCGTTTTCCATTTCGCTATCCATTCCGCTATCCGTCCTCGTGTCCATGCTCGTGTCCATGCTCGTGTCCATGCTCGTGTCCATCCCAAACCACCTTCAAGCCCACAGCTCGTTCGTAAGCTGTGTAAGTAAAGTGTAAGTTAGGAGTAAATTCTGTGGTGGTCAACGCGACTTTTTGCGAAACTAGACGGCCACTTTTCGAGTCGCAGCAAGTGTTAGCCACGACTCGGGATTATCGGTTTACAGAACCAGACTCGACGGTGCGGACGTGTTCGAAACCAGGTTAACTTGCCCAAAAACACGTCATTCGAAGTTCAAAGCGGTCTTTGGGCGACCATTTGTCGCCAAGTCTCGATTTCAATTCCATACCTATTCGCGAACCATTCGCGCGTGATGGAAGGAGCATGTCCATTCGCCCCGTAGACACAACGATGTCGAAATTCGATGACCGAAAGAGCCGTCGTCATCGTTTCGCCGCAAAACCGCTTGATCCAGGCTTCGTTAAATTCAGCACTGATGCGGTCCATGAGCTTTCGATTGAGAGACAAGAGCCAGTCAGACGGTGCCGTGAGGCGCCGAACTTGCGGAGAAAGGCCGGCGTCAGCGAATCGCACATTGTGTTCGTCGCTTTCGGTTTTCAATTTTTCGCGAAACTCGAAACGATGCGCAGTGCCCTCTGGACTCAATTCGACTTCGAGTTGAAAGCCCAAGTCTTGAGTCACCTCGGTGGCCTGATAAGGAAAAAGCCGTGTCGAGTCGCGGTACTTTGTTTCTGTAATCGTCACGGTGCCGTCGCCGTTGTCGCGTTCGCGGTTGGGCTGATACGTCGTCAGGGCCCACGCCAAAACCTCGAAGACGGTCTGAAGCCCTGTGCGTTCGCTTCTTTTTTCAACACGCGTTTCCTCATAGGGAACGCGCACGGTGTACTGTTTCGACCGATACACACCGCGCTCCGAAATCTTCTCTGTCAGATCCCCTGTCAGCTTAAGCGCTAATTCTTTTTTTCCGCTCGGATCGTGCCAGATGGATTTTTCGAACTCAGCTTTCAGATCTCGCGAAAAATCAGAGATTCGTTCGGACGGTACGTTCTCAAGCTTGAGATCAACTTTGAGATCGCCGAAAAGGCGAACGGAGTTTTCAGTCTTTCGAACGACGATCGTGTGCTGAAGTTTGCGACAAGCTTCATTGAGAAATCGTGTGCGGTAGAAGTCGGTGGGTCCCAGCGACTTCGATTCTGTCTGGCAAAAGCTTCGACCCGAGTCGGCCAGTGCTAACTTTAATTTCGTCGTTTCAATTTTCAACACATCTTCAAGCAGCGCGCGATCGGTTTGAAATCGCACCAGCGCCGCAAGGGGTTGTTTCTTTTCAAGAGATTCGTAAATTCCTCGTTGAATCGATTCTGAGAGATACCCTGTTTCTTCAAACTGTGTCGCGTAAACGGCTCCGGTGGGTATCAGGCTCCATTCTGTTTGGTTCTTTAAAATCTTTCGCATCAATTCGGTGCTTGCGCCTTTGTTGTCCGCAAGCCTCGAGAGTCGCACCTCGATCAGTTTCGCCGAAATCCATTCAAGTCGAACACGCCGTTCAAGTCCGATGTCGTCAGAATCAGTCGAGTCGATTCGACGTACGCGTTCGACGAGGCTCAGCGCCTCATCGACGCGTCCCTCGCGAATTAAAGATTCGGCTTGTTCTGAGGTCGAGGCACAGCCGCCCAAAAGCATGCTCAGCGGCACGAGACAAAGCAAAAATGTGCGAATGAAAGATCGAGATGTTTGTTTCATATGCTTCATATTTTCGGCAGTTGCCGCGAGAAACAATCCACGCGGCTTGATGTCTTGGAACATACTGTTCCAAGAGCGGAGCGAACACTCAACGCAAGGCCCAGCTTGACTTCTGGGCACGAGACCGAGAATTTGCGGGCGCCCGAACATGGATGCAGGTCGACCATCGCCTAGCCTAGGAGCCACCAATGTTGATCTTTAAATCGATTGAAATTCCGAAGCGCTCGCGCGGACTGACTTTCGATGACGTGCTGTTGATGCCCAGTCGGTCTGACGTACGATCGCGCCGCGATCCCGAACTTAAAACCAAACTCACGAAAAAATTTGAAATTCAGATCCCGCTGATGAGCGCTAACATGGACACGATCACGGAAGCGCCGATGGCGATTGCGATGGCCAAAGAAGGCGGCTTTGGCCCCATTCACAGGTTCATGTCGATCGAACAGCAAGTTCAAGAGATTCAGAAAGTGCGTGCGGCGGGAGCCACTCTGCTGGGCGCAAGCGTGGGCGTCGGCGACGATGCACGCGCGCGGGCCGAGGCGCTTGTCGCCGCCGGTGTGAATGTGATGGTCGTCGACATTGCTCACGGCCATTCGGTACAAATGCTTGAAACCATAAAATGGTTGAAAGATCGTTTCAGCGATCTCGAGGTCATCGGTGGCAACGTGGCGATGCCCGAGGCGGCGCGTGAACTTGCCGATGTGGGTGCCGACGCCGTGAAGGTTGGCATCGGTCCAGGGTCGATGTGCACAACCCGAATCATCACGGGCTGCGGAGTTCCGCAGTTGACTGCGATTGCCATGTGCGCTGAAGCCCTTGAAGGCACAGGCGTCCCGGTCATCGGCGATGGCGGACTTCGAACATCGGGCGACATCGTCAAAGCACTGGCCGCGGGTGCCAGCACAGTGATGTTAGGGTCTATGCTTTCAGGAGTTCTCGAGACACCGGGTGAAATTCAAGGTGGTCGAAAACAGTATCGCGGCATGGCCTCGAAGTCGGCGCAAGTCTCGTGGCGCGGCGGTGTTCCTGAAGGCATGGCCGCCGAAGGTGAAAGTCGTTTTGTCACGATCAAAGGTCATCTGCGTGACGCGGTTCTTGAAATTACAGGCGGCATTCGCAGCGGAATGAGTTATCTCAACGCTGTTACGGTCGATGAAATTCGAAGTCGCGCGCGGTTTATGGAGATGTCGGGTGCTGGTGCCAGCGAGTCGGCCGCTCACGGCCTTCGAGACTGAAGAAACAAAAAACACAACACATCCACAACGCACATCCTGAGGTAAAAATGAAATTCATTTCTTCGACCGCTCTTTTAAGTCTGGTTTTAAATCTCGTTTTGCTGTTGGGACATCAAGCCGCGCGTGCCGGCGAAACTAATTCCGGATTTTGGTTTGGAACTTTTGTGAACAAAAAGATCGACGACCGATTTTCGGCGAATCTTGAAACCCAGATTCGAAATGAATTTGACACCGGCGTCGTGAAACAGTTTCTTTACCGAGCCGGCTTTAACTATGCTCTAAGTGAAACCCAATCAATCGGTGCACTTTTCGGAATTATTCAAACAGGACTAGCCGTCGAGCGCCGGCTGGCTTTTCAACATCAGATGGCCTACCTCAAGTCCGAAACGAGTGAGCTGACCCACCGCGTGCGTTTAGAAGGCAGAAATTTCGAGAACAGTTCGAACGATAGTGTTCGCCTTCGATATCAACTTCGCCACTCGCGCGACGTCAACGCTGATCTAAAAGGCGTTGTTTGGTCGGAAATCTTCATGAACGTGTCTGACGAGACGAGCTCAGGCCAAGCCGCGGTCGAGCGGTTGCGGATCTTTGCAGGAGTCCGTACTCCGCTACTCGGCGCGAACGCCGAGTTCGGTTATTTAAATCAAACAGTTTACCGGCAATCCCTCAATACGACGGACCATCTTGCTGTTATCTACTGGTTTCTCTAGTCTTCAAGTTTGTAGACCGTGCGAACCAATTGCGATTGTTCGTCACGGTTGAATCCACCGACGACGGGTTTTCCATTCGGATAAGCCAGCCACAGTGAATCTGAACCCGCGCCCTTCGTGAAGGAAACCGTCGTCGTCTGGCCTGGCGCCACCGTGATCTTTTCAGGCAGGTCGGCGAAACCGGCGCCGCGAACGGAAACGTTCAGGGCCTTCCACGTTTTCGGATCCTTGTTTAAAAAGTCGTCGGGCTCGATCGCAGAACCAGATTGCGCGCTCGTCGCAATTCGAATGGCGAGCGCCCCCGACGCTTTTAATTTTAAGTCGCTGACTGGAACTTCAAGAATCGCAAGCGTCGAATGCTCGAAGGCGAGCATCGGCGAAAGCGCCTCAATCGACGGTGTGAAATCGAGAATAGGTGCTTTCGGAGTTGGTTCACCGGGTACGGGTGTGGCCGGTGGCGCAGTCACAGCTGTGTCGTAATCGCGGCGAATCTGGCGCGCGGTTTTAACGTCGAGCAAAATGCTTGCGTAGTTCGATCCGGTAAGTCCCTCAACGCGATCTTGTTTGGTTCCCGCAAGCTCTTGGTCGGCGCTGAAATCACCATCGCTGTCGATCATGACCGAAACATCGCAGAGGTCCCATGTCGTCATTGGTTCGAAAACTTTAGCCGCGATCTGAAGCGTTGGGACACCGTTTTTCTGAATGACCCGGTATCCGCTTTCAGCGAGATCGCAAACTTTCGTACGGAAGGGATCAAGCGTCGGGTCTGGTTTCCGAATCCCGCGACCCAAGAAATTGAACGGGTAGGCTTCGCCGGAATTCACACTTTTGTTTGTCAAAGTTAAATCGACGACGGCTCCTTGGCTATCGGCGGCCGACGTGGAGCGAACGAAAAGAGAC
>JALHOI010000146.1:2905-7518 GCA_022843085.1 Pseudobdellovibrionaceae bacterium | reverse complement strand
CGCGACACCGCCGTCCTGGGCTTCGCCGGATCGGCTCGGGCCCTCCACGGCCCTGGGGTCGCGCGTACGCGACCTCCCCGATCCGGAGGTCGCGAAAAACGGCCCGCCGCCGCGACCAACTAGAAACACTCCGCTTCTGAGATTCACCCAGCCCCCAGGGAAAACGCTGTTGCTCTCTCGGTGCTGCGACTTCGTCGGCCGCCGTTTAACGCGCGCGCCCCGGGTGCTGCGACTTCGTCGACCGCTTACGTTGGTTCGAAGACGGGGTGAGGGCTTACGCTCCACGTGCCGCCTTCAAAGATGAATTTGAAGACCGAGCCGTTCCCGACGTCGATGGCGATTTTTAGTTCGGGGTGAAAGTGATGAAGTAGTCTTCGCAATAAACCGCCGTGGGTGGCGATGAACCAGACCGGGCGGTTTTCTTTTGTGAGTTCCCTCAGGGCTGCGAGCGCGCGGTCTCTGACTTCGGCTTTTGATTCACCGCCCGCGAATTTCGCGGTCCAAGAATCGGGTCCTAGGCTGATCCAATCGAGCCACGCCTGTTCACCAAATTTCTCGGCCATTTGGTCGCGGCTCATACCTTCGGCGCGGCCCAAATTTGTTTCGGCAAATCTGGAGTCGAGTCGCATCGCCGCTGCTTCTGGATCCGAAAGCCGAAGCGCTATTCGAGCTGTCGCACTCGCGCGCCCTAGCGGCGAACTGACAACCGACTTCACGAGCTCGGCGCGATCGCTAAACTTTGCGGTCAACCCATCAAAATAAGCACACATCGACTTAGCCTGTTCAATGCCAAGCGAGTTCAAAGGCACGTCGACGCTGCCCTGCATTCGACCGGCGCGGTTCCAGTCTGTCTCGCCATGCCTGAAAAGATAAAACTCCATCAGTCGCGCAACTTCACTTCGCCTGAGTGATCGAACGGTATATTGAAAAAACCAACTCGTGCGCGACCATTGACTTTGTAAGCAGCCGTACCCCTTGAAATCAAATCGAAGACTGAAGCGAAAACTTGATCGTATCGAAACGGAACCGGCACTTCGACCCGCGAGGTCGCGTTCGCAGCAATCGTCGCGACTTTTTCAATTTTCGCCTCGGCCACACTGCGACCGCCAAGTTCGAGATTGTAATCAAGTTGATCGATCGTCAGCGAAACACCGTTCGGGTTCTCGACACTTAATGCAATGACGGCCGTCGCACCATCTTGTTTCGCATCGCGAATCGCGAGGCCGGCGAACGAAACTTTCGGCTCGTCGACCAATGATTCAACCAGGCTTGTGCATCCGATGGTCGTGGCGAAAATGGCGACAAAACTCACGAGGAGCACCGGCCTCAAACATATTTTCATGAGCCAAATTTAGGATGTTCGCTACACATCTGCAACTGGGTTCACAGCCACGAAAGCGCGTCAGTCGCGCCCAGAATTGTCACTTGTAAGCGCACACCAGCTCTCCCCGCGGTTCAATTGGCATCTAGGCTGTGCGTAATTCTTGCTACCTAAGGCTCCCGTTGACCTTGAACCAAGTTTCTAACGGAGCAAAATTATGAAAACTTTCTCGCAGTGGAAATTAGCCGCTCTTTTGACAATTGTTTTCGCCGGAAGCGTGCAAGCTGGCGGATGTACGGGTCGTGAAGTCGGTAGTTTTGTTGCCGGTACAATCGCTGCCGATATCTTGATTCGCGCGTCTCAACAGCCGCCCCCGCCGCGCAGGGCTCAACGCGATTGCCGGCCAGTTTCCAGAGAGTATTGCCGAGAAGTATCCAATTACCGTCGGGGCCGAGTTCAAAGCTGTACCTGGGAGACCTATTATCCTTGCGATGGGGGCTGGCGTAAAGCCTCGGTCGGTAGCGACGCCTCGGCCAGCTCGGCTCTCAACATCGTTGATCTGATGGATAACTATGATTTGCAAGAAGCCGGTGCGCAAAAAATCATCGACGCACTTTCGACAGCAGAAACGGCAAAAGATGCCGAGACAGCACAGATTGCTCTTCGCACAATCTGTCTCGATGTCGATGAACTGAAGGCGATGACTAAAACTGGTTCGCTCTCAGAATCGTCAATTGACTGCATGGCACGATCTCTTGATCAAGATCCTACAGCAACCGCGACGATGATTTCTAACATTGCGACGACAGCGCGCGAACGAGAAGCGGCCCGAAACAGTGGCAACATCCAGAACTAAGTTCGACATCTAACGAACGAAGCTGAGCCGAAGCTGGCCGGGATCTCCAGTACCTAGACCGCTCGTAAAAGCGACTCGACCGAGTCGCTTTTTTTATTCTAAGTATAAACTTACCGGGGTCCGGCTGCGGGTCCGAGAAGCACGCTGAAAACGCGCTCGCGAAGCAGCTTCAAGCTAAAAGGTTTCGAAAAAATTCCCTGCCCGCCAAGACGTGCTGCCTCTTCATCTTGCAAGTCAGAAAAACCGGTCAAAAGAAAAATGTGCGGAGGAGTATCGCCCGAGGCTTCTCGTACCCGCTTTAAGAGTTCGACCCCATCGCCGCCGGGCATTCGAACGTCGCTCAAAATCACGTGGGGGGACTCGCGCATTGCGATGTCAAAAGCATCGCGACCGTTTTTAGCGGTAAAGACGGTCGCACCTTGTATCGCGAAGTCTTCAGACAGAATTTCGCGAAGGTCGGCTTCATCATCGACGATCAGGATTTTGAAACCAGCGAGGCGTGTGCTCATCGCTCTAGTTTGGTATGAAACTTTACGGCTGTCATGCCCTCCACTAGAACTTAACAAATAGCGTATCAGCCGCAGGCTTGTTTTCGATCATTTTCATCGTCTCAAGCTGGCCGGCCAGCTCGGCCCAGCGCGCAGCAGTCATCGCGCCCAACTCAGAACCGCCAGGAACCTCGACAAGCGGCTTCTGAGCATCCGCCATTTGTTGAAATGTCTCGATATCGATCGATGTGTTGAGTTCGCGCATCTTCAGATTGTATTCCGCTGGCTGATCGAGGTAGCGACGCCAGCCTGCACGAACGGCTGTGACAACATTCTTAACCAATTCAGGTTTTTCGCTCACGACTCGACGTCGAGTAATAACGACCGTCGTGTAGGGATTGAAGCCGCTCTCAGCCACGAGAAACGTTTTGACCTTTGCGCCCTGCTTGCGCGCAACGAAGGGTTCAGACGTTACAAAGCACTGCTGCGAGTGGTCGGCTCGACTTAAAAAGTTTGAAATTCCTCCGAGGTAAGGAACGAGCGATGCTTTCATCGAGCTCGCATACTTTCGCTGCAGGTAAACGGCATAAGGAAGCCCGCGCTGCATGGCGATCGTGCCGTCACTTTTAAAAACATCGGCAAGAGAGTCGAAGCCGCGAGCCGAGTGCGTGAGAATTCCCTGCGGATTCGTTTGATACACAGCGAACAGCGCGACCACGTCGCTACCGCGCGCGCGAGATACAACAACTTCGTCGGCGCTTGCGATTCCAAAATCGAATTGCCCGGCCGCGACCATTTGAACGACGGGTGTACCTGAACCGCCGGGAATCAGCTCGAATTCGACATTGCTCTTTTTATCTAGATCGGCTAGCCGTGCGGCGTAAAATCCACCAAATTGTGGTTCGGGCTTCCAATTCAAAGCCAAACGTACTTTCTCGACCCGAATTTTTTCAGGCTTGTTCTTAGCCCCGCTGCGAGCCGCGGTACTCGGCGAGGGAAGCGGAGTGCCCGCAAAGCCAGTCGAAACAGCAAATAGAAATAAACTGGAAATGACGAGAGTCATCTTCATTGGTTTTGGTCCTCGAAGTTTGTACGCTCTCCGGCGTACCATGACCGAAGGGTTCGACGCGAGATGAAATCGATGAGAACAACCAGAAGTAAACCCAAAAGCGATGAAAGCAACACAGCGGCAAAAACTTTATCAAGTCTTTGCTGAGTTCGAGCGGCATCGACAACCTCGCCAAGCCCTCCGCCAGCGATAAACTCGCCGACAACGGCACCGATCACAGCAAGACCGCTCGCGATCCGCAGTCCGCCAAAAACGGCCGGAAGCGACCCGGGAAGCTTCAGCTTCCAAAGTGTTTGCAGCCTCGAAGCCCGATGCAACCGAAACAGGTCAAGTAGAAGCGGGTCGGCCATCTGCAATCCAAGAATAGCGTTCGCGATAATCGGGAAAATCGAAACAATGAACGCGCTCGCGATGACTGTCGGGCGACCGAACCCAAACCAGATAACGAGTACCGGAGCTAAGGCAATGACCGGCACGGTTTGAAAAAAAGTCGCGTACGGCAGAAACGCACGCCGCAACGAAGTTGAGAGCGAAAGCAGAATTGCGATGAAAAAACCCACGATGAAGCTGAGTGCGAGTCCCGAGAAAGCGGCGACTGCCGTTGAAAAAAAACCCGTCCAAAGCTCGTTGCGGTCGACAATTAAAGCTCGAAGAACCTCGGACGGTGCGGGTAGTATGTACGATGGCACAATTTTATGGCGAACGAGCAGCTCAAGAAACGTTGCTCCGAAAACCAGCGGAAGCACCGGCGTGAATAACTTCATTTCAACACCTTCACAAAAGCGCCTCGCGCAACTCAAAAATATCTTGCGCGAAGTTCGCCGATTGCCGAGTCGCCGGGCTACGCCCGCGTTCAAGCGACGATCGATGGTCGACCGA
>JALHOI010000146.1:0-2895 GCA_022843085.1 Pseudobdellovibrionaceae bacterium | reverse complement strand
CCAAGAATGCGGCTTCAGACATTGAATGCGTAACGAACACGACCGTATTTTTTTCGACCATCCACAACTCATAGAGCTCGAATTGCAGCGCTTCTCGCGTGATTTCGTCGAGTGCACTGAAGGGTTCGTCGAGAAACAAAATTTCGGGTTTGGTAACAAGCGCACGCGCAAGCGATACGCGCATCTTCATACCACCCGACAGCTGATGCGGCAATAAATCGGCCGCGGCCCTCAGCCCAACACGCCTCAAACTCTCAAGCGCACGAGTGCGCACGCCAGCCGACTCACCCGCCAACTCAAGAGGAAGACAAACATTTTCAACAGCCGTTCTCCACGGCAGCAAAAGCGAATCTTGAAATACAAAAGAGACTCGCGGCTCGCCAGCTATTTGAATCGACCCCGAATCCGGATTATCAAGACGCGCCATTAGGCGAAGCACGGTAGACTTTCCGCATCCGCTTGGGCCGAGCAGCGAAACAAATTGACCGGCTGGAATCTCGAGGTTCAGACCAGAAACCACTTTTTCCTGTGAAGAAAACGATTTCGTAACGTCTTGAAACGAAATCAGGGAGCGCACGACGATGCTTTGGCGAGCGTCACTTCGAGTTTTTTCACAAGATCGCCATCGCTCGGTTTCACGCCGGATTTGTACCGTCCGACTACTCGTCCTTCTTTATCCACCAAAAACTTTTCGAAGTTCCAACCAACTTCGCCCTTGTAGGCTTCTCCAGAATCTTCTGTAAGAAACTTGTAGAGAGGCTGCTTCTGGCGCCCCGTGACCGGCCCCTTGTCGAACAGAGGAAATTTCACATTAAAATTGGTCTCACAAAAAGCTTTAATCTCTTTGTTCGACCCGGGTTCTTGCCCGCCGAAATCGTTCGAGGGAAAACCGAGAACGACGAAACCTTTGCCTTTGTACTTGTCGAACAGCGCTTGCAACTCGCTATACTGCCCGGTGTAACCGCACTTCGAGGCCGTGTTGACGATCAACGCAACTTTACCTTTGTAAGCCGAAAGCTTCGCGGGTTTGCCTTCGACGTCGACGACACCAAAATCATACGCGCTTCCACCTGCCGATGAATCGCAAGTTGCGGCCGCCGCAAGCCCGGCTTTCGGTTCGGAGCCGTAAGCCGTTGTCGCGCTCGCCATCAGCGCAGCGACCGAGCACATTGTAGTTCCAAAAAGAAGAGCGCCGCGTGTAAGCGAAATCATCGAATCTCCGATCATCAAAGTTTTCTAGAACTAAATTTTGGACCGAATTTCTTGATTAGGGAAGCGACTCCGAGACATCGCGCAGAGCATTGATCCAGAGCATCGATTCGCGAGACCCTTGGGCAGCAATTCGAGGTTCGAAAATTTGTCAACTCAGAGTGTGCCCGAATTTTGGGTCAGTCTTGGCAATACCGACGCAAAAGGGACGCAAAACCGACGCAAGGCCTTTCAAAACGCGAAGCCTTGTGACACAAGCCTCACCGATATCGAAACGAGCCTGGAAACGAGTGTGGAAACGAGTATGGAATCAAAACTCACGTGTCGCCTTTCAGATCTGTGCTCGGGCTGCGACCGCATTGACCTCAATCGCTTCGAGCTTGAAGAGGATCGTCGCCAAGAACTCGCGCGCATGGGCTTTTCTGAGGTCCCGACGGAATTCAGCTGGGTTGGTACAGGCGGCCTTCGAGATCGCCTCGAATTTACTCTGACTGAAAGCAGCTTCGGACTCTTCTCGAAAAAATCCCTCGAACAGAATCCCTCTTCAAATCGAAGTGTGGTCGACATCGACACGTGTCCTCAACTTTCACGCCGCCTGCAGGATTGGCTGACCGAATTTCGAAAAGATCTGCCGAGGCGACCAAAAGAAAACCAAACGAGAGGTTCGATTCGGTTGCGGATCGCACCAGATGGTACGCGCGGGTGCTGGCTCGATTTTTCAAATGAAGATGTGCGCGATTTGCTCAACGACGGCGACTGGTTCGATCGCCAACTTGCACGAGGCGTCGTCATCGAAGTGGGCCAAAAGCGCAAACGCCTGGTGCGCTCAGACACGCCTCCGCGCAAACACCGTTTGATTGACCCGGTTCTGGCTCCTTGGTTTGAAACGCTCTCGCTTGATGCAGCTGGAATGCCCAAGACCTCGCCGTTGTTTGGTGCCATTGGAACATTCACTCAGCCTGGCTTCCAAGCACAAGCGGTCTTGGTAAAAACAGTTCTGAGCCATCTCGAAAGACTTTTCGGAATCGAGGAAATTTCTAAATGTCATATCGCAGAGTTTGGCTGTGGTGCAGGAGCTTTCACGATTCCGCTGCTTTCGACAGGTGCAACTGTCGATGTTTTTGAATTCGATCGTTTGGCCCTTCAGGCACTTGAAAAAGCTGTCGACGCAGCAGGACTGACGAAACAGAATCTACGCATTTTCGCTGGAGATTTTATTCAGTCGGCGCGCGCATTTGAATCTGTAAAGGCCTCTCGGCTCTACGATGTCGTTGTCGTTGATCCTCCCCGCCCCGGTCTGGGCAAGTTTTTAGAAACCATTGGCGAAAGTGCCCCGAAGGCGCATTGGCTTTATGTCTCATGCTTTCCAGAAAGTTTTGCGCGCGACACTGAGGCCTTAAAGGCTAGGGGCTTAAAACTTGAGGCCATAACGATCGTCGAGCAATTTCCGTTTACGCATCACTTTGAAATCGTAGCGACTTTTCGATCTCGGCTCCACATTCCATGACTTTTCCTCTAGCTTCATTCAAGCATGACGATCACCGAAGAAACGCAACTCTCAAAACATACTGAATCCGTAGTTCGGGAATCTGCTGTTCGCCTTAAAGAAGACCTCGCGAGTGCGCCGGTTTTTCGTGCGGTCGACGCCTCGGTGGCAGCGTGGGCTGGTGGTCATGCTCAGACTTT
>JALHOI010000145.1 GCA_022843085.1 Pseudobdellovibrionaceae bacterium | reverse complement strand
TTGAAGATTCGTCGGCTCCGAAGACTACAGACGCGGCTCAAGTTGACGTCGCGCCAACGCGTGACATCGCCGAGGAGCCGATATGACCAAATCGCGAAAGTTTCTCGGCGACGAAGAATAATTTAAAGGTCGGTACTCGAAAAACGTACTTTCAACTCTTGGCTTTGCCTACCGCCCCTATCGTTGGCCGATTTTTGGCCTGTTTGTTTGTGGATTCTTAGGCCGACTCTTGATGCTCGCGAACGCAAATCTTGTCAGCATGTGGGCGGACCCAAAGATTCGACCAGCTTGGCTGGCCGACTTCACAAGCGATCAGTTCGTGCTTCTTCTTTCGGGTGTCACTCTTGCTGGATTCATAATGATCTCGCTTTATCGGGTCGCATTCTCGCGCATCTCGGCGAAGGCGATCTCTCAGCTCTACGATGAAGTGACGCTGCGTACATCGAGGCTGTCGATGACGTTCTTTGACACACAACCCGTCGGTCGAATTGTCACTCGTTTTTCAAGTGACTACGGAAACGTGTTTCGTTTGTTCGGCGGACCACTCGCTGAGTTCTTCGCTATAATTTTTGATCTTGTTTCGATGGCAATTTTAATTGGATTCGCAAACGTATACTTTTTGGCACTGTTTCTTTTTGTCGCGCTGATACAAGGGCTCGTTTACAAACTCAATCAGCCGGCTTTGCGCCGCGAACGCCGCGCGCTTTCGGCGAGCCGCTCGCCATCCATTTCGCACTTCGCAGAGAGCGCACAAGGTGTGACGTCGATTCGGGTTTTCGATCGGGTGACTACATTTTTCGACCGATTCGAAAATCTGAATCGGCTGTACCTCGAGCGGCGAATGCGTACCTCAAACTTTCTCTACCTCTTTTCTCTTCAGATGGGCGGCCTCACGGCAGCGCTTTTTTTGGCCACTGGAATTCTCGGCTGGTGGTTGGTCGATACTGGCCAAGCCTCGGTTGCATCGGTTGGGGTCGCGTTCGCGTTCATCATGTTGTCAGCCGCCAGTATTCAAATGTTTTTTGAATGGATGGCTCAATTTGAAGAAGCCATGACCGGTGTTGAAAGGCTTGACGAGTATTTACGGCGTGATCTTGAACCCGGTTTGAAATTGCCGACGACGGCGAAGTTCGAATTGGGTCATCCGCGTTATTCGGTCGACGATGAATCAAGATTAAGTCGCGAACGAATGACGTTGCGCCGAGCCGCTTCGGTGCACGTTAAAGATTTACGGTTTCGCTATGCCGAAGATTTACCGTGGGTCTTAGACGGCGTAACGTTTGAAATAAAGGCTGGAGAAAAAGTTGGTATCGTCGGACGAACTGGAAGCGGAAAATCAAGTTTGATTCAAGCGCTATTTCGCCTCTACAAAATCGAACAGGGTGAAATTCGAATCGAAGGCCAGCCCGCCGCTGTCTCGGGAAAATCTGAAGTTAACGGCGTTCCAAACGAGGGCGCCGATCTTAGTGTTTATCGCCGATCGATGGCCTACATCGCGCAAGAGCCGACTTTGTTTCGGGGCTCGCTGCGCGAGAACTTAGACCTCCTTGGGCTTTACTCCGATACGCTTCTGATTGAGGCTCTCGAGCGAGTTGAACTCGGTTCTTGGTTTCGCGAGCAACACGCCGGACTCAAAACTGAGATTGAAGAGAAAGGAAAAAATCTTTCAGCCGGAGAACGTCAGTTGCTTTGTATGGCGAGGTGTCTGCTTCAAGATGCTCCGATCGTTGTCATGGACGAGGCGACAAGCGCTATTGACCCGCAAACAGAAGAAGTTCTTGTGAAAGCCACCGAAGAGTTCTTCGCTGATCGAACTCAAATCATCATTGCCCATCGTCTTTCGACGTTGATTCATTGCGACCGCGTACTCTGGCTGAAGGCGGGCACCGTCAAAATGTTCGATCGACCCGAAGTGGTACTTCCGCTCTTTCGAGAAGCCGAGCTTCGCGAATTCACCGTTTCGTAGTGGCTTGAAATAGAGCGGCGTAACATAAGGGTTTACAAGCTTCGCTTTACCAAGCTGAAACCTGGACCATCATCTAGAGTGCGTTGCTTCACGAAAGGCCTGCTATGCCACGTCGGCAGGAATCTGTAACGTCAGGCCTTGATTAGGTTCCAAAAAGGAACTGCTCACGGATGAGTGGTGACGGGTCTTAATCAATTCTTCGAGAGATTTTGAACCGAATAGGACGTTCGGGTGTGCAATCGAAGTCCCTTAATTTTAGCAACGACACGAAGTCGGATGCGGGGTCGGAAGTCAGGGGCCGAGGCGGAACGATCAGGATTGGTTTCGTCACCCCAGTGCAGTTTAGGGAAGAACACAGATAGACACCACCAAGGAGGGTTACCAATGTTTCAAAGAAACAATGGTCGAAAGTTCGGGCTCGCTCAACTCGTGATCGCAAGTGCGATCGCGATCTCAGCATCGGTCAGTGAAGCGCAAGAAAAAATCGCGGGTGAATACCTCGTGAAATATAAGACGAATTCGTTTGCGACGATGCTTTCGTTGAGATCGACAGCGGCGATTCAGATCATGGATCACAATAAGTTTGGTCAACTCGTAAAAGTGCAGGTGAATCCGGCTCTCGAAGTTCAGGCGCTTGCGTCGCTGCTTCGCAATCCGAATGTCGACTACGTTGTCCCGAATATTCGAGTTCATTCGTTTCTAAAGAGCTCTGAAGTTTTCGATGTAAAAGCGTTCGCGAAGCTTCAAGACCAATATGCGAATTCGAAAACGCGAGTTGAAGAAGCTTGGGCGAAGGCGGGCAACAAGGGCTCGAAAGCCGTCACTGTTGCGTTGATCGACACGGGTGCAGACTACAATCACCCGTCGCTGAAGACCCAGATGGTTCCCGGCTACGACTTTGTTCAAAACGATTCTGATCCTATGGACATTACATCGCCTCAGGCAAATCCTGGCCACGGCACTCACTGCGCAGGCAGTCTCGGTGGTAACGGCCTCGTTGACGGCGGCATTCAGGGTGCGAGCGGCGACGTTTCGATCATGCCTCTTCGTTTTCTCGATGAAAAAGGAAGCGGCGACTTAAATAACGGCATCAAAGCGATCGATTATGCGATTTCAAAAGGTGTTCAAGTCATCTCGGCTTCGTGGGGCGCCAAGGTTCCACGTTCGCAGGCGCAACCTCTCATCGACGCCGTTCAGCGCGCAAGCGACGCTGGTATCGTCATGGTTATGGCCGCAGCGAATGACGGAAAGAACAACGACTCGGTTGATTTCTTTCCGACAAACGCGGATTTCGCCAACACGATTTCGGTCGCAGCGTCTGGTCCGAACGACGAAAAACCTCAGTGGTCGAATTACGGACGAGGCTCGGTACACATTGCAAGCCCAGGCCTCGATATCATCTCGACGCTTCCGGGCAATAAGTACGGAAAACTTTCTGGAACATCGATGGCGACTCCACTTGTTGCTGGCATTGTTGCTTTCTTGAAAGCTCAAGATGCGACACTGACAGGCGCAGAAATTCGCGCTCTTTTGCAGCTGACCGGCGCGCAAGCCAAAATCGAAGTCGCATGTAATTGCCGCGTTGATATGATGGCGGCAACTGAAGTTGTTCTCGCGAAGAAAATGTTCGTCGTACCTGCAGCTGCGACTTTAAAAGTCGGCGAGACCAAGCAGTTCTCAGCAAAGTTTGCAACAGGTGCGATGACCTTTGCAGTTGCTGATACCGCGGTCGGCGAGATCGACGCTGCTGGAAAATTCACAGCGAAAGCGAACGGCGAAACAACCGTGACCGCAACAGACGCGGCCGGCGCAACTTCGACGTCGCTCGCAATTCGAGTCGGCGCAACCGGCCCGACAGAACCGCCAGACGGCGGAACGTGCCCAATTGGCGATCAATTGTTGTGCGATATTATCTGCGGAATTTCTCCTGAGTTGCCGTTCTGTCAGTAGGCAGAGCCTGTGACCTAAGCCGAGGCCCCGTTCGGGATTTCGGTCAAACTTAACGAGAGCGCCTTCTCAAGGGGGCGCTCTTTTTTTTCATCTTAGAAATTGAAGACGCCGACAAGGCCAGGCGTGAGCGATTCGGTCATTCGCGTTGCGCCAGACTCGGGCAAACTTCCCGAGCGAGACTTTTTGTAGACCGTTTGCTCAAATGAGAGTGCCGGACCAATCCCGAAACGCGTTGGTCGATCGCCGCGCGGCTCTTCAAACCAGTGAAGCCACCGTGCGCTTACCGCGTACCCGTTACCTTCGCGAAATGCAGTCTCGACGATCCCATCGTTCGACTTCAGCTCGGCGAATGCAAAATAGTCGATCCGAATCGAGATCGGCCCAGAGTAATAGCCCAAGAAAACACCGAGGCCGAAGCCGTTCAAATCAGAAGAACTTTCAAAACCCCGTTCTGTTCGAACGACCATTCCGTAGCCAAGATTGTGTTGAGAACCGGCGAGTTCGTCTCGGTTCAGTTCCGAAAGCCAGCCGACGGCGAGATTAAACCGAAACCGCCGATTACTTGTTGCGCCACTTTCTGTGCCGGCGTCGATGTCTTCTTTTCGTTCAGTTGCGATCGCGAAAGCGGCCTCGCCGAGAGCGCCCGCCTGAGCGGGGGTCGGCCGAAGACAAAGAACTGCGAAAATCGGAACTGCAAAATTCGTTAGAAAAAACGCAAAAATTGAACGTTGCAAAAGAACATTATTTAAACCGAATTTTTGGACCTGAAGAGGGAAGATTGTTACCACGAATGCTCCTAAAATACCGGGTGTGCGGCTAGAGATTGGTCACCCTCTGAAAGGATTGCAGCTCTTTTCAGTTTGGAACGAATCTTGTCCAATTTCCTAAGAGTGATCGGGTAAAATCCGGTCAAAGACAGCTGGGCGTACGGACAATCGAAAGAAGGCTTTTTTTTGGCTTTTTTCGCCTTCCGAGGCGCCTCGATTCGTCACTTCGTACGTGAGCAAGAAGTGGCCTGGAGCCTGATGATAACGCGCTTTAAAAAATCGATAAAGGCTCTGTGTCTGCTGTCAGCCGTAGTGCTGTTGCCGGGCTGCAGTCTGTTTTTTGGCCACGACGATCAGGTTCAAGATCCGCTGACCGTGAAAGATCAGGGACTGTCGTGTGTCCTGACTGTCGGCTCTGACGTGAAGGCTTTCTTTGGTGGCGAAGACCGCGATCCGGTTCAGATTGTTGATTGTCTTTCGAGCGCTCTGACGAAATTTTCAGATAATACCCGCGGTGCGAATCCCGATGGATGGACGCGTAGCGAGCTTTCTTCGTTTTTCGAAACGTATTTTAAAGAAGAGTCGTCGGCTGAGGCGCGTGCTGGAAAGTCGTCAAGTCAGGTCCAAGACGGGCCGAGCGCTGCCCGTGTGATTCCGTTTGACGGGGACTGGGTTGCACAGGCTCGACGCCGTGCCGTTGTAACCGAACTCTTTCGCTGGAAGGCATCTCTGTTAGGCGGAGGCGAAACCACCCTTTCCCGTGTTGAGATGAATCGTATTCGCGAGTTTCTAAAAAACGCTCGCGTTCCGCTCGCCGCGTGGCGTGGGCAAGGCTCGATTCTCGCGATGCGGACGAAATTTGTGGGGAAGCCTGCCGACATAACTCGGCTCGAAAGTTTGACGTCGTCGATTCGCGAGGTTGCTGCCTTGCTTTCGGCCGAAGTTTCAATTGAAGGCAATGTTTCTGCAGGTGGAAGGGCCCTTCTTCCTCGAGAGCCAATGAAGCTTGAGGTTCTGGCAAGTTCCCTTGAACACGCCGGAGTTAAAGTACTCGATTCATCAGATCGGCAGCAGCTTTTGCAGGTTGTTAAAAGCATTTTGCTTGGCGGTGACCCACAGCAAATCGCGGGTGATGAGTGGGGAGAGCTTGTTCGGCAGTCGTCTGAATTGTGGATTGCTGCGCTCGGAGTTCAGTACGGAATTCTGCAGAACACGAGTGCGTATGACAGAGACCTTGATTTCGTCGAAACGGTCGTTCTGGATCTAACGAAGTCAATTGAGCGAATGGTTCAGCGGCATGGCGGCCTGATCTCGAACGATCAAATTCGGCGATTAATGGTTCAGCTCGAGAACAACGGAATGCTGCCGGCCATGATTCGCGCGAAAACGGTCAACGGCTCGCTCGACGTCATCTTCGGCAAGCTGCTTGGTGGCAATTCAAAACCAAATGTTGTTGAGCTTTCAAAGGGGCTTCAGCTGCCTCAACTAGTTCGAATCCGAGATGTTGTTCACGATTGGACAGAAGGACAGCGTGTTGCGCTCGCACTGTTAAATTCAGCCCAGTATGTGACGATTGATCGCGCAAAACTTGCGATGAGTCAGATCGCGACGACCTCAAAGGACAACATTGGCGAAGATGTTCGCCAGCAAATGACTGAGCTCGTTTTGAGAGGTCGTCCGCTTATCCACGACAGCACGGGCCGATTGATGATCATTCCGTCTGATAACATTCAAGGCTTTCAACGGTCTGATCTAGAAGAGCTCAATTTGACGCGGGTTTTGATGAGCGCAGCCATGCAGGCGTACTCTCACCAGACCGCCCGGGCAGGCGCAATGCCTCAAATCACCGAAGCCGAGATTCAAGAGCTCTTCATGGATCTTAAGGCGCTTGGCCGCGATCTCGGAATCGTTGATGTTCGGTCGCTTCAGTCGGGTGTGAGAACCTTCATGGAAGCGAACATTTTCTTATCCGTTTCAGATGGCAACGAGTACATCTCACTTCACGAGATGGTCGAATGGTTTCAAACAGTGATTGGAGCAGGGCGTGCGGCAGACCTCATACACGCTGACCTTCTCAATGAAACTGGCCCTGCTCGGTGCGGCACGGCTCCTGTCGACGTATTTGGGCGAAATCGTTTGAAAGCGCAGTGCTTTCGCGAAAATGTTTTACCAGTCTTTCGCGAGCGGCTTTCTCATCTGCCGAATTTCATCAAGGCACTGGATCAAGCGGAGCGCGAAAAAAAGGTCCCCGAATTTTTGAAATCACTTGAAGGAGCGTCGCGTGCCATGGGCGCATCGGATCTTCCGATTGAATCGAGCGACGTCAGGGTCATGTCGCCGGTCATTCATTATGTCGAGGCTCTTTTTGCGCGATACGATGTCAACCGAAGTTCGCAACTCGAAACACCCGAAGTGTGGAGCGTTTATCCTCTGATTCGACCGTTTATTCAAAAGTTGGCAACCGATTCGAGCGGAAAACCGATGACTCTGAACTCTGCTTACGAGCGAGCGATTTTTTCATTTCTGCTTGAAGTGGGTGAACCGCCGACCCCAAGTCTATGGGGAAAAATTGAACTTTGGGGCCATCGTTGGACGATGTGGACCGTCAACGAGGAGGCTAGCTTTCGAGACGTCGTCAATATTCTCGCAAGTTTTCAGGCCGTTGGCCGCCAAAAGAAAAATCGCGATTTGGTGAAGTATTACGCGGATCACGCGAAAGCTTGGGAGGCGGGTATTGCCAGCGGCGATCCAGACGTCATGAGGACGACGCGCGACTTGCTTCAGTGTGCGAAAGAAGCTGACGCTGATCTGCTTCGCTTAGTTCAGGCTCTTCGGGCCG
>JALHOI010000144.1:4935-7539 GCA_022843085.1 Pseudobdellovibrionaceae bacterium | reverse complement strand
TGCTCTTCCGATCTAGCGATTACGGAATCGTCGAGATCGGCGAGCGCAATGTGTTCAGTGCTGGCGCCGTCGTCGGAGGACCTCCGCAAGACTTGTCTTACAAGAACGAGCCGACAAAACTTTTCATCGGCCACGATAACAAAATCCGTGAAATGGTGACGATCAACATCGGATCTCCGAAGGCCGGTTGGGGTACAACCCGCGTCGGCAGTCACTGCATGATCATGGCTTACTCGCACATCGCACATGATTGCACGATCGGCGACCACGTAGTCATAGCGAATACGACGCAGCTTGCGGGCCACGTCGAGATGGAAGATCACGTGAAAGTTGGCGGTATCTGCGCATTTAACCAGTTCGTCAAAGTCGGTAAATACGCTTTCGTCGCCGGTGATTCGGCTGTGAACAAAGATATTCTTCCATTCACGATCGCGCAGGGAAAATATGCCGTGATGCGCGCCTCGAATCGAATCGGTATGGAGCGCGCAGGCTATTCAAAAGAAGACATCGAATCAATTAACCGCGCCGTTCGTATTATCACAAAAGGTGACGATACTCTTGAAGCCTTGGTCACGCGAATTCGGCAAGAGTGCGCGATGGGCCCGGCTCTCGAAGACTTTCTTGGCTTCGCCGATAAATCGTCTCGAGGACTCGCAATATGACGGAACAAAACAAATCTGATTCAATTCGATGTGCAGTCGTCGGCGTGGGTTACCTCGGACGATTTCATGCGCAGAAATATTCGAAGTTGGCTGGCGATCCAAAACTTGGCGGCGATGTCGATTTTGTCGGTGTCGCCGACGCAGATCCCGCAAGGGCCAAACTTGTGGCCGACGAACTATTCGTCGCGTCGTTTACGATCGAAGATTTACTTGCGAAAGCTAAGGCCGGCCAGCTTGACGCCGTGACGATCGCAGCCAGCACACGAGCTCATTACGATCTGACAAAGAAATTCTTGCTCGCCAACGTGAATGTGAACGTTGAGAAGCCGATGACGGCCACACTTGAAGAAGGCGAAGAGGTCGTGCGTATCGCAAACGAGCGCGGCCTGATTCTGCAAGTCGGACACGTCGAACGATTCAACCCCGCACTCACCGCTGCAAAAGAAAAATTAAAGCGACCTCTTTTTATTGAATGTCATCGACTTGCTCCATTCAAGCCTCGCGGCGTCGATGTTGATGTCGTACTTGATTTAATGATCCACGATCTTGACGTGATTCTTTCGCTCGTGAAGTCGAAAGTGAAATCGGTGTCTGCTGTCGGAACACCCGTGCTGACTCCGCTCGTCGATATCGCAAATGCGCGTGTTGAATTCGAATCGGGCACTGTCGCGAACATTACAGCAAGCCGCGTTTCGCAGTCGGCGACCCGCAAGTTTCGCGTGTTTCAAGAGAAGCAGTATCTGTCGATCGACTTTGGCTCGGGCGACGTGAATCTCACGACGAAAAAGATGGGCGATTGGCCTGAAGATTTGTCGAACGTGAGTGATCCTTCGCAGTTGCCACTCGAATTCGAACACTGGAGTCTTGAAAAGGGCGATGCGCTGCTGCTTGAGACGATTTCCTTTTTGAAAGCGTGCCGTGGAGAGGCGAAAGTTGCGGTCTCGGGCTCGGATGGGCTTGAGGCGATGCGACTTGCAAGTCGAATTCAGGCGTCGATTCGAGACTCTTTAAGTCGTCGCGAAGAGATGCGCCCCCTTGAGGTTGGCGAGTGATCAAGCCCACGGGGCGCGTTCTCATTGTCGCCGGCGAGGCTTCATCGAGCCTCTACGCACAACGCTTGATCGAACTTTGGCGAGAACAGGGCCACAGATACGATCTTTTTGGAATCGGTAGCCCCGAGATGGAGAAACTCGGCTTCAAAAGACTGGGTAAATCCGAAGAAATGGCGGTCGTTGGCCTGCAAGAGGTCATTAAACATTTTCCGCTCATTCGGCGTGTTTACAATTCACTTCTCGAAGAGTGCGATCGTGAAAAACCGGATTTTGCTTTGCTTCTCGATTACCCCGATTTCAATCTTCGTCTTGCGAAGGATTTAAAAAAGCGCGGCATTAAAGTTGTCTACTACATCTCGCCACAAGTTTGGGCTTGGCGAACGAGCCGGGTGAATCTTATTCGGCGAGTTGTCGACGAAATGCTAGTTGTGTTTCCGTTCGAGGCTCCGTTCTTCGAAAAACATCAGGTGCGCTCGACTTTTGTTGGACACCCGCTACTTGACGAACTCGCGAGGCGGCCCGAACAAAAGGCGTCAGCTGCGCAGACCCATCGCGAGCGTTATGGAATTGAAGGGGATGAGATTGTCGTTGGATTGATGCCCGGCAGCCGAGAGAGCGAGCTTAAAAATCATCTTGAGTTACAGATTGTAGCGGCCGAACTTCTCGCGCGTCGTTACCCGAAAGTGCGGCCCATTCTGCTGTGTGCACCTACCATTTCGCGAGATCGATTGGCGGCGGCAGCATCACAAGCCTCGACGACAATCCAAATCGTCAAAGAAGAGCCGCTTGATATGATTGAACTCAGTGACATTCTTCTGGTGGCGTCGGGAACAGCGACTTTAATGGTCGGGCTTCTCGCAAAGCCGATGGTCATCATGTACCGCATGAAC
>JALHOI010000144.1:830-4925 GCA_022843085.1 Pseudobdellovibrionaceae bacterium | reverse complement strand
GTGAATCTCATTCTCGAACGCGAGGTTTCACGAGAACTTTTTCAAGAGCAAGCCACACCCGAAGCGATGGCGTCCGAACTTGAAAAGTTGTTGGATCCCGCTGTGCGCTTACGAAAGTCAAGCGAGTTGCTAGAACTTCGCACGCGCCTTGGTGAAGTCGGCGCGACGGCACGTGTGGCTGAACGGCTGACGTCGTTCTTTCGAAAGTAGTCTTCGTGAAAAGTAAGTCTTCGCAAAGCGCAGAGCCTGTCTGGCAGAAAGTTTTTGCTCCGATACTTGCGGTGCTTTCATTTGTTTTTGGGGCTCTCGCCGTTTTCAGAGTTTGGCTTTATCACATTGGCGTTCTTCCCAGCGAGTCGAGCGGATCTTTCGTCGTTTCGATCGGCAATATTCAAGCTGGTGGCACAGGCAAAACGCCAGTTACCGCATTCTTTGCCTCGCGGTGGCGTCAGCGTTTGCGAATCGGCATCGTGAGCCGAGGTTACGGCCGTAAAACGAAGGGCTCGCTGAGGGTGATTCCCCAAGTAGCCGATGCAGCTTCACTTTACGGTGACGAACCGACGTGGCTTGCCCAGACCTTAAAGGATGTTCCAGTTCAGGTCGGAGAACGTCGTGTTTCAGCCGCTCAGGATTTGATTTCGACCGAAGGGGTGAAGCTCATTTTGCTTGATGACGGATTTCAGCATCTTGCTCTTCGACGAAGCTTCGATTTTGTCCTCGTCGACGCTTCGGCCGCAAGTTGGCACTGGCGTTTGCTTCCGTGGGGACGACTTCGCGAGCCGGCACGGGGCTTAAGCCGGGCTGACGCGATTCTCATTACAAAAACTGAAGGTGTGAGCGAGCCGAATTTATCTGAACTTGAGAGGCAACTTCGAAGATGGGCTGGTCCTAAGATTCCGCTTGTTCGATTCTGTCAGCACCTAAGCTTCGAAGCGCGACCTGAAGAAGTCCTGCTGGTCGCAGCTGGACTTGCGAACCCGAATGCGTTTTTTAGCATGGTTGAAGCGGATGGTTCAAAGCCACGAATTGCTGACCGTATCGCCTTTAAAGATCATCATGTCTATATTCAGGCCGACGCGAGCCGGCTCGCGGCTCGCGCTGTTCAGCTAGGTGCTTCGCGTGTGTTGATCACTGAAAAGGACGCCGTAAAACTTCAGCCTCTATGGAGAGACGATTTCAAGGTCGAACTGGCCATCGCTCGGCTTGAAGTTCGGCCGGCGCGAGAGTCTGATGGTGTACAACTGGAGCGAATCGATGAAATCATTCTTGGTCAAGTGCGCGGCAAAGTTGGGGCTCGCAATCAGTTACCTCATCGCGATCTTACCCACTAAAGTTCGTCTCTTTCTTGGTGATATGATCGGCATCCTGTGGTTTGACGTTTTTCGAATTCGAAGAGCGGTCGCCATCGACAATATAAAGCAAGCCTATCCAGAGCTTGGCACGAGGGAAGCTGTCCAGATGGCGCGAGGCTCGCTTCTCAACATGGGAAGAAGCATTGTCGAGTTCGGACTATTCCCATTTTTGACAGCCCGCGAACTTCCGAAGCTGGTGGAAATCAAAGGTCTTGAAAACTTCGAACGTGCCATCGCCAAAGGCAAAGGCGTTTTATTTTTGGGAGTACATCTGGGAAACGGAGACCTTGGTATCGCAGCCCTCTCCCGCATGGGTTATCCGATTTCTTTGATCTCGAAAAACTTTAAACTCAAGTGGTTGAATGATCTGTGGTTCGGTATGCGCGAGAGGCACGGCACCCGTTTCATATCGCCCGAGAATAGTTCGTTTCAGATTCTTCGCGCCCTGAAAAGTCGCCGTAACATTTTTTTTGTTCTTGATCAATTTATGGGGCCACCGATCGGCTGTCGCACGACCTTTTTTAATCGCGAAACGGGAACAGCGATGGGGCTTGCGATTATCGCCCATCGGAGTGGCGCACCCGTAGTTCCCGCTTATACCTACCGACGAAGTGACGGGCGTCATCAGATCGTTCTCCTGCCCGAAGTGGCGTGGCAAGATGCCTCGCTCGAGGGGCAGAAAGCCGACTCCGATGACGTTGAAATCATCACTTCCATGACGCAGATTTATACAGATACAATCGAGGCTATCGTTCGCCAACATCCAGAACAGTGGATGTGGATTCACCGACGTTGGAAGAAATTTTGATGAACACACGCGTGCCTGCTAAGTCGAACAAGCAACGATCTCAAAAAGCTTCGGCGGTGGCGATTCGAAGTTTATTTTCGGTCGCGATTCTTGCGACTCTTGCCGGATGTGCGGGCGGAATCCTGAAGTACGAAAATTCAGCGAAAGTTCTTGAGAACAAAGAGTTCGACTCGGCCATCAGGGTTAAAGAGATTCCAGATTTAAACGAGGCAGCCACGCCCATGTCGCCGATCGCGGCCAGCGACACGACGGCTAAAACTTCCGGCGAGGCCTCGAGTAGGGTGTCTGGCGCGACTGCGGGAGTGGCCTCAGGGGTGACCTCAGGAACCACTAAGCAGACGGCGAAGCCGCGGCCGGCCCCGAAGCCGAAGCCAACTCCGAAACCGAAACCGGGTGCCGCCTTAGCGGTCGAGGCAAGTCCGAAACCGCGTCAGCCCGTGTGGGAAGACAGCGAAGGTTTTGTGAATCGTCGTCCGATTAAAGATCCGTACCGAGTCGGCGAAGAAGTGGTGCTCGACATTTCGTATTGGGCTCTTGATGCCGGCGAGCTGACGATGCAGACGCGACCGTTTGTCGAAGTCAACGGCAGAAAGGCTTATCGATTTCATGCGATCGCTAAAACGGTTTCGGTGTTCGAAAGCTTTTACAAGGTGAATGACTACGCCGAAACCTTGGTGGACTTCGAAACTTTGCTTCCGGTCAGCTATACACTCGATGTGAAAGAGTCGAAGCAGCTACGGGATGCTCGTGCGGTTCATGATCTGTCGGCTGGGCAGCCAGGCAAAATGCAGTTCTGGGACAAAAAAATCACAAAAGACTACGGTATCGAAGAGCGAAAGATGGAGTGGGAAATGCTGCCCTACTCGCAGAACATTTTCTCAGCCCTCTGGTACTTGCGAGCGTTCAAACTGACGCCAGGAAAAAAGATTAGGTTCAATCTTGCGCACGAAAACGAGAACATAACGATCATCTGTGAAGTTCTTCGCCGCGAAAAATTGAGTACGCAAGTCGGTGAACTCGATACGATTGTTATTCGCCCATCGGCCGAGAAAGACGGCCAACCCAAAAATATCGGCCAAAACCTGTTTTGGCTGACGGACGACGACAGTAAGCTCATGGTGCGCATGGAGACAAAAATCAAGATCGGATCAATTGTCGGCTCTTTGCAGAAACTAAAACGGCAAAACTAAAACCCTAAAGCTAAAACGCCAAGGTCGAGGTCGAGTTTCGGTTCATCAAGTCTTCGACTAAAATTAAACAATGGCGGCGACCCAATGTCGGTATTTTAGCGGTTACAAACCATGTGGCAAAGTGGATTCACTTCAGTCGAAATGTTCGACGAATTGTGTTTTTTTCGAGACCTCGGGCGCCCGCGTACTTTTAATTCACCTCGGCGCATTGGGCGCAGTCGTGCGGTCGACAGCTCTTTTGCCTGCGATTCGACGCAAGTATCCGGGGGCCCATGTGACGTGGGTCACCGAATCGCCTGGCGATCTTTTGCTGCGCGAACACCCTCTCGTTGATCGAGTTATTGTCGGTAACTCAGATGGTGCACTCTCGCTACAAGCACTCGAATTTGATGTCGCCTTCGTTGTCGATAAAAGTTTGAAGGCGTCAGGTCTTCTAAAAAACACCAAGGCTCGCGAGGTATTCGGCTTCGTTTCAGACCCGAAAACGGGCGGTATTTTACCTGCGACGGCCGCTGCGACAAAGGCTTGGAGTTTGGGGCTTTCAAACCACGAGAAGTTCTTTGTGAATCAAAAGCCCGAGACACAATTGATTCACGAGGCCCTTGAACTGGGGTCTTGGTGCCGCGATCGATACTCTCTTTTTCTATCAGACACCGAAGTTCTTGCTGTCGGGGCCCGACATCGGCAGTGGTCGCCCAAGGGCGAGGCCGTCATCGGCATCAATACGGGGTGTGCCTCGACAATC
>JALHOI010000144.1:0-820 GCA_022843085.1 Pseudobdellovibrionaceae bacterium | reverse complement strand
GCAGGCCATGTCGAATTGATCAAGTGTCTTGACGACGAGGCCCGTCGCCTCAGTCGGCCGTCAACAATTGTGCTACTCGGTGGTCGTGAAGATACAGATCGAAATCAAACGATTGCGACGCTTGCTCGGTCGCAGGGTCTTGCGGTTCTCGAGTCCTCAACAGAAGATGGGCTTCGCAGTGGCATGGTCAGCGTCGCAGCCTGCGATGTTGTTGTCACCGGAGACAGTTTGGGTCTGCATATGGCTTTGGGCTTTCAAAAATCTGTTGTGGCTTGGTTCGGGCCGACGTGCTCGCACGAAATCGACCTCTATGGAGGCGAAGCGGTAACGACGAAAGCTTCGTGTGCTCCGTGTTGGAAGCGCGCGTGCGAGAAATCGGTGATGTGCTACGATCAGGTCGATTTTTCGAAAATTGCTGCCGCAACTTACAGTCAGATCGCGTTGCTGAAGCGGCGATCTGAAGGCGGATGTAACTGGCCTTCGGGTCTTGAGAACACGGCCGAACTGTGATCACGTAGCTCTCATGACTAGCTCGAAAATCGCGATTCTCCAGACGGCGTTTCTTGGAGACACACTTCTCGCGATCCCGCTTGCCAAATATCTCTTTCAAAGAGGCCATCGCCTGGCGCTTGTCTGCCGTAGAGGCTACGGCAGTTTGTTTCTCGCGACGAAGCTTTTCGACAATGTTATCGAGGTCGAAAAGGGAAGTTCTGCTTCGTACCGTGCAGCTGAAAAATCGCTCGACAGTTGGTGGGCCGATTCGGGCCAGCGAATTTTAATCAGCCCACACGAATCACCGCGATCCAAAATGTTTGCGTTG
>JALHOI010000143.1 GCA_022843085.1 Pseudobdellovibrionaceae bacterium | reverse complement strand
CCTGCAAATAAACTCATCTTTTCTCCATTCAAGTGGACGTCTGTGTACAATAAATTCACACGGAGAATTTGAAAGCAGGCCGTGTGCCACAAATTTGCCTCAGCGATATTCCAAACTAAACCACGATCTCGGGACATTCGGGGCGAGACGCGAGACGTCTCGACCCAATGCGCGAGCTTACATTCTCGAAACTTCACATCGGCCGCCGCTAAAACCCGCGCGACGTTAGTCTAACTAAAGGCACGACACTTGTATTCCTGTTCGGCGATCGCCCAGCAACACTGTCGGAGGATTCATGACTCAGAGACTCATTTTTTCGGTTCTACTTCTTTCATCAAGCCTAGCTCACGCAGCGTTCACCTCTTTCACTGGCATCGACCCGACCCGCGTCGCCGCAACATTCAACAAGGCCTATATTGCCGATGGCTTTGATTCTAATGATCTGGTGCAGATCACGGGCGAAGGTAAATTTCGCAATACCTGCTACCGGCACGCTGAAACATCAGTCAAAGTCGACGAGGTCACACAAACTATTTGGCTCGGCCCCGTCGCCTACGAGTACTCGGGTCTTTGTCTTCAAGTCGTACTTCCGTTTCAACGTGTTATCGACGTCGGCCTACTGAAGCCCGGCCGCTGGACGGTCGAACAAGGAAAACACGAAAGGCTTGGAGAGTTTACTGTGAAGGCTGCGAGCTCGAATAGTGCGGATGACTTTCTGTACGCACCGATTTCACAAGCCTTCTTCCAATCGAGTGCTGGCTTGAACGAGGTTCTTTTATCTGGAGACTTCCCGAACGACTGCATGGTGTTCGATAGCGAGAAGGTTTCAGTTCAACCAGACGTAATTGTGATACAGCCCATCGCACGCGTCGAAAATCGCATCAGCTGCAAGAATGGCAAATTTCCGTTTTCGAAAACCGTTTCGATTCCTGCGGTGCCAAAAGGTCGATACCTCCTGCATGTTCGATCAATCGGTGGCAACGCGCTTAACTCGATGATCGACGTGAACTAGCATTTTTCAGATCTTTCAGATGCGACTCGATCCTAATCAGGACTTCTGACACCTCGGTCGGGTTCGAGCCTTCTAATTTCAAATTCAGCAAGCGACTTTCGATTCCGCGCAGTTCATTTTCAAAATCGTCCATCTCGTCAGATATGAGAGCGTCAGCGAAAAGCGCGGCATAGGCGCAAAAAGTCGCAGTGCCAAGAATCATCAATATCATTCCAATGATCTTACCTGCTGCGGTGACCGGCGCAATATCGCGAGTTCCAACCGTCGTAACAATTCCGACCGACCAGACCAAGGCATCTAGAAAAGAATGCACCTCTTTATTCGCACCAAGTTCTATGTAGTAGAGGCTGCAAGCGCCAATCAAGATTTGTACGTTGCTCGCAAGTGCAAGCAGCCACAACACCGGATGTTTAAGAAAGCGCAGTCCCTTCTGATGTAGGATACGCGGTTGAAAAATTCTTGGTGATGACCAGCCGGCTTGACCCTTAGGTTTCTTATGTTTCATCGCTGACCTCAAAATTTTTTGTAATTGGAACCGCAATTGCACATTCAACCTCAATTTAAAGGTTGGACGTTATGAAAATCTCTCAATGCATGACTGCGTTTCCTCACACGATCGCAATAGATGCGTCGCTCGACTCGGCTCGTCGCATGATGCTGGATCACGACGTCCGCCACTTACCAGTTCTCGATGGTGGCAATCTCGTTGGCATCATTTCGGACCGAGAAGTTGAACTTATGGATTCGCTTCTGCGCAACGCTCAAGCAATGAGTTCAATCGAGCTCGCGTTTTCTCGAGTCGTACTTAGATTTCCGGCAGACGAACCCTGGCAAAACGTCTGCCGCGAAATGATCGAGAAAAAAGGTGACTGCGCCCTCATCTGTGTCGGTCGCCAGCTGGTCGGAATCTTTACCTGGGTGGACGCAGTCAAGATGTTGTTGCACGAAGGTCGCTAGGGCCGATCGAACCCTCGCCGTTCCATTTCATCGAGGTAGCGATAGTACTCGCGCGCTTTCGGACCTTTCCCCAGCGCATCCTCGACTTTATCAAGCGCCGCAAACATCAGATCGAGCCTTTCTCGATCGAGCTTCACAATTTTATCCTTGAAACCGTCAACGAGCTTCAGATTAAAGTCGCCCTTCGCAAGCTCTTTAAACAATGCCGATTTGGTCATCGTGATCTCGTTGCGAATACGCACGGCATCCCGAGCCGTGGCCGCTTGAATCGCCCAGATTTGCGACTTCTGATCGAGGTCGATTTCAGCGCTGCTCGCCCAAGCTTCGAATCCACGCAACGCGAGTTCACCGGGCTGGGAGGTGGGAGTTTCTTCGGCTACGATTTGATCAACACTGTGATCTATTCTAGCTTGACGGCTTGCGCACCCAGATAGCGCGAGCACCGCGACGACTAGATATCCGACACAAACGAACGACTTCAGTTTCGTCAAAACAGGTTTCTCAGTTAGAACTTTCACAGGTATTCCTCCAAGTTTGTTCATTAAACTTAACAATGAGCCGATGTCGCGGCATGCAACGCCGAGACCGCCGCCAGCAGCTTGATCGTTTCAGCTCGGGCCTCTCGTTGAGCCAAAGAGTCCCGACACGCAATCGCGATAGCGACTTTTCGACTCGGTTGATTCTCACAGAGGTCGCAGTGACCGCTTGATTCACGGTTCGACGATTGCAACGATCATTTTTAATCGTTTCGCTAGCTTAGGTTTTCGAAGCTGTTTGATCACCCCGACTTTTGGAGATAGGTTATGAACGAACCCATTCGCAGCTATACCTCACACAACCTTCAGGTCATTCATTGGTCGCAGACTCTTGTCGAAGCGAGCTCATTGATGCAAACCCATCGAATCCGCCACTTGCCCGTTGTCGATGACCAACATCGCATCGTCGGAATTATTTCTGATCGCGATCTCAGAAACCGAGAGGACAAAATGGAAGTTGTGCGAGACCGCATGCACTTCGAAGTGGCCGGCATTGATGAGGCGGCCCATGTATCCGCGGCGGCCGAACAAATGGTTGCTCAAAAAATTTCGTCGCTGCTTGTCCTTCGCGCAGACCGTGTCGTTGGCATCCTAACTTCTGACGATCTTCTACGAGTGCTTACAGAAGAACATAAAAACTTCGTTCAAAAAATTGCCGAGAATTTGACCGCCAAGGTCGAGTCTCAGATCTATCGTTCACCTATCGGCGCCATTTTGAATCAAATTTCGAATGCAGGACTATAGCGTGACTAAATTAAAGACCCTGATTGCGATTGGCTGTACGGTCATTGCCACTCTACAGCCTGCACAGGCTGCGGAAAAACTAGCACAAGCCGAATGGAAAGTTCGGATGCAAGCAATGTTATCGGATGTTCTACAGTTGATTCCGTACGTTTTCAGTGACCGACGGTTTCAAGAGCAAAAGAATCATGTAGACATAAAACGTGCTCTCGATTCTCTCGCGACAAATTCGGCAAAACTTAAAGATCACACTGCGAAATTTAGACTTCAGCCCGGCGGCAAGATTGATCCAAGCCTGCGCTTCATTGCCGAATCGTTTGAAAACGAAATCGCGGCCGCTCAGACCTCGTTTCAAGGTTCTGATCAGGCCAAACGTCAGGCTCAAGTTTACCTCCGTTCGGCGGTGGCGAAGTGCTCGATCTGCCATTCGCAGACGGCCGCCGGACCCGGACTTCGACTTGATCAGTTTAGAGCTCAATTCGATTCTTTGAACTCCGCTGATCGTTTTGTGGCGTTCGTTGCGACACGCCAATTCGATGATGCGCTTGCAGCATTCTCGAAGTCTCTCGCGACTCCCAAAACGTCGGCGAACGATGAATTGAACGTCGATCGAACAGCGAAAAGTGCGCTCGCGATCGCAGTTCGAGTCAAAAAAGATCCGAAACTGACGCTAAAACTCATCGAAGATCTAGCGGCGAGTGGACTTGCATCGAAAATGCTTCAGAACGATCTCTCAGACTGGAGGGCATCGGCTCTGAGCTGGCAGGCTGCGACGGCGCCAAGCTCCAACAATGAACGAGAAATCTTTAGTGAGGCTCAAAAACTCTTCGAAATCGGTCAGAAGAAAGAGTCTTCGCTGGGACACTTTCAAAATTCGAATGTGACGATGCTTCGCGCGTCTTCGTTGTTGCACGACCTGCTTTCGAACTTTCCGAACAGTTCAAAGCGAGCTGAGGCCTACCTGATGCTGGCACAAACCTATGAACTTTTGCCCGGCTTCACCGTTTGGGATCTTCCCGATGAGTACCTCGCAGCATGTATTCGAGAAAACCCGCATTCTGAAATGAGCGAAAGGTGTTTTACCAAGTATGAGTCTAGCATTGTCATGGGTTACTCAGGCAGCTCGGGAACTAACGTACCCTCTGCGATTCAGGACCACGTCGATAGAATGAAGACTCTTGCGCGACGAAAGAAACCTTAGCACGATTTTGGCAACGAACGCTTGGACCTAATGCCCCAAGCGAAAGATTTTCTGAGTCGGGAAAGTGACTTGGCCGAAATCAAAACCGTATTCTAGGGAATATGAAATTTGTCGACTATCATCTCGAACGGCCAAAACCAGATCTGGCTCGCCAGCTTGCAAAGGCTTGCGACAGAGAAATGAAGACGGCCGTCTGGAACGCCTTTGTCGACTCGAACTTATCGGGCATCACAGATGACGATTTTTCGATCTTGCCGCGTGTGCTTCCGGCCTCCTACTTTCCAAGTATTAAACGAACGGCGTATTTGATCACAAAGTTTACGATGAGACTTCTCTCGCTGCCTGAAAAAGAAGTCCGCGCGATTGTTCCACCAGGTCCTATCCGCGACCATCTCTTAGATAATCTCGAGGTTCTAAAGCACCGGAGCGGACGAATCACGGGAAGCTTCCGATTCGACATGGCGATCGTCGACCCGCCAGACCCAAGACATCCGCCACAACTTCTTGAACTAAATGAAATCGGATTTGATGGGCTCGCGAGATCGTCGTTCTTTCAAAAGACCCTTCTCAAGTTGCTTCCGCAGTTTCAGGGCCGATTTCGAAGTCTCGATACGGCAGCGGCCGAAATTAGAAATATGCGGCGACTGGGCCCCAAAATCGCCCGCATACAGTACGACAGCTACAACTGGGATGAAGAGTATCTCGTTCAAACTGCCGAAAAAATGGGATCAAAACTTCGCCTGATTTCACCAACTCAGTTTCGACTCGATATCGACAAGAACCAGGATGATACCCGTCTTCTTGAAAAGAAATCTGTGAAGTTGGTCAACGGACGAACTGCTGTCGGTGGAACTTGGTTTCCGGACGCCGTGAATTTTAGCTTCGCCTATACCTTGAACGACTATCAAGAGGGCCACTCGCTTTATCGTGATATTGTGCGTTCGAAAACTCCACAGTACGGCCCTTTTTTGACGGGACTTGTCGCAGCGAAAACTATTCTCACGCTGCTTGCGGATCCGCTTCTACAGAAAAAGCTTCTCGGCAAAACTGGAATCCTTGGTACTTCAATACTACCAGCTCAACTTCTTTCAAAATCTACAATGAGCACACAAGAGATGAAACGTGATCAAGTACTGAAGTTCACCGATGGCTACGGCGGAAAACACGTCTTTATGAATCAGGACATCTTAGAAAAGATAAAAAAAATTCCGAGATCAGAATATCACGAGTGGGTTCTTCAAAAGAAAACAAAACTGAATCTCATCGAACTTGACGGAATTCTATCGCGGCCAAAACAAGCCATCTCGGATCTCGGCGTTTTCGTCGAATTCGACTGGAGCAAAGATCGATTTCAGCACTTTGAAGTTGGCGGACTCATGTCTCGAGCTACGAATAAAAGTCTAAAGGTAAACGTGAGTTCAGGAGGTTGCCAGGTCGCAATTCTTCTCGACCGAAAGAGTTGATCACTGTGACGAAGAATCCACTCGAGGGTGTAACATTAGAAACGATGGTCAATGCCCTCGTCGACAACTACGGCTGGATTCGCCTCGGACAAAAGATCAATATCAAGTGTTTCAATGAAAATCCGAGCGTAAAATCGAGTCTAACTTTTCTTCGGAAAACCCCTTGGGCTCGCCTGAAGGTCGAGCAACTCTACCTCTGGCGCTCGCAAACGGGCTGGGATCCCCGCGACAACGAAAAGTGAAAACGCCTTTTGTTCGTAAGATTTTCGACCCGCCAGTTTTCTTATTCACTCAACCTACGCGAGTCCGATTTCGATCGCGAAACCACCCACATCGGTTTGAAACGGGACAACAAGTCTCGCCTTCTTCGTCACTTGAGAAACCTGCTGATTGGGACCAAAGAGCACGACTGGAAGCGCCATCTGAATCGAATGCCCCTCTTTATTCAGAACAGACTTGGCCTGACCAAAGATTATGTTTGTCAGTTCTCCAACACCATCGGAGTTTTCGGCATTCAATTCGGTGTAATCCTCACCTAACATTCGAGATAAAATTTGAAGATACGTTGTGGCTGGAAAACTGATAACAAACGTCCCCGAAAACCGATCTGACACAATACTGATGACTCCCGCTATTTCGCCAAGAAATGATTCGCCGGCCGCCCGACGAAAAATTTTACCAGGTGTCGCCAAGGTCGATGCCTGTGTCTGCAAAACTTCGACAGTCGACGCGAGAAACGGATTGATAAAGCTAACGTCGAAGTTCGATTTGGTCTTGCTTACGGTCAACGCAGCCAGTGCTTGCTCAAGGCTTGAAGAAACCTGAAATGTTTGGCCGATTGAACTTTCGCCAAGTGCCTTGGCGACTTCAGCCGAAACTCGAACAAGCCGTAGTTGAAAACCAGCCGGCTTAATTCTTTCTTCGAGGCTTGCTAGTGCGTCGACCCACGCTTCGCTTAAGTGTTCAGCATGCTCACAGTCGACTATGACATTCGTCGAAACCATGCGAGCACTTGCTGTCTCTTCGCCAAACTCAACGGCGGCTTCCGGCGACATCTGACCAAACAGTTGTACGACTAGATGTTGTTCAGACTTTACAATTTCGAAACTAGTTAGCTTCGGTGCAGATCCCATTCCTTCTCCTATCCTACGAGCCGGTCGGCTTCAGGCAATATTTTGAGTATCCGCTGCGCTAAAGACGCCGAAACGAGGCCACCACTCGGACTTATCGCACTGTCGTTAAGAACAAAGCGTGCTGCTTCTAAAGTATTGACCCGCGCTTTGTGAGCCGAGATACGCGTCAGTTTTTCGATTTCATCGGCTACTGCCAGCAGTTGCGATTCAATTAAAAGTCGGTCGCCGGGGGGCCGACTTGGGTAACCCGTGCCGTTGTATCGCTCGTGATGTTGTAGGATCATTGTCATTACTTTTTCTGAAACAACAATTTTTTTTGCTTTTATCATCGCAACTGATTTTGCCGGATGCGTTTCATAAATTTGCTGCTCTTCGAGACTTCGCTCGGTCGCCATCTTTTCACAAATTTCGGCGGGTAGATCAGCGATACCGATATCGTGAAGCAGCCCCGCAAGACCGATTTCTTCGACATCCGAAATGCCAATTCCAATTGCGAGGAGGCACGCCAGGCTCGAGACGTTCGCGGCATGATTGTA
>JALHOI010000142.1 GCA_022843085.1 Pseudobdellovibrionaceae bacterium | reverse complement strand
CCCCAGCGTGCGCGCGACGAACCACAACCAGGGCGCGATGCATCCGCCACAGTCGGGACCGACATCGGAAGCAAAATCCGCGTCTTTGATTTTTCTGCGGCCCAGTTATGGTAGGGAATCAACGTCTTAAAATCTGCGATTTTGAGAGCAACCTTTAGTACCGCCCGCGGGTAATCTTGCAGGACCGCTTCGAATCGAGCCAAAGCCTCAACTGAAATGTCCTCGGCTTCACCGTGTACGCTTGCAACCAATTCGATGAGGCCATCTTTGGCCCAATTCAAAATTTCAGAAGGCACTTCGAGCGAGCGATCAAGCGGCCAGTCGACGGCCAGCCGACCCCCGCTCGACGGCACGTTAAGCCACCGCGAAATCTGCTCAATGGTGCGACTTGTTTCTGTGACCGCACGAAAGCTGATGAGGCATGAGCCAGCGGGCAGTTTCACAAAAAAATCCCACGCGGCCGGTTCGCCTGCAGGCGACCATTGGTCATCGCGAATTTCGATTCGCGAGACGCCCCAGCGAAGCCATCGCTCGCACGATTCAGAAATATTATGATGCGCCAGCAAAGTGACGGTTCCACCAAGGCGCGAAATAGATTCGCTTTCTTCGATTCCGAGCAGATCTGTAAACCAAGGCTGTTCACTGGCGTCGATCGACCCTTCCCCAAGAGTCAGTGATCGATCAGAGACAGCTTGAAATCGCGGGGCACGCAGCGTTGCTCGATGATGAAATTCTTCGAGCGGATGAAGGGTTTGATCAAGTCGCGGTCGATCCGTAAAGATCCGACCCGAATCGTCGGTCGACCGACGCAGCCATACCCGTGTCCATGAATCATCAATGAGTTCAGGATTAAAGCCCGCGCCGACGGCGACCAGAACGGCACCGAAACTGTTTCGAGTCTCGACATCGACTTCGCGCCACGCCTGGCGCTCGAACCAACGAAATTCGGTTTCGCCCATTGTGCGAAATACGTCGTCGATCGAGCGTCCTGCCAGGCGTTCAACTTCGCGATCGAGATCGATCAAAGTTGCGCGGCCCCCAAGTTGGCGTGCCCACCTTTTGGCTGCTTCAGTCTTACCCGTGCCACGCTGCCCAATCAAAACGACTCGAGGCGCGTCGCCTTCGATCATACTCCAAAACATCGGAAAACTTTTTTGAACGACGCCGCGCTTTTGAACTTCAATCGGCACACCACCTGCTGCGAGTACAGCCGCCGCGAACGCGAGGCGATGATCGCTATCGGGATCAAACAAAAACGGCAAACCCTGCCGGGTGCGTTTTGCGTAGTCACGCTCAAGTTCGGACGATATTCCGCGGACCGTCATACCATCGTGATGCTCAGTGTGCAAAATGCCGACGGTCTGAAAGAGTCGACTTAAACCCGCGATACGATCTGATTCTTTAAGTCGCAAATGTGGAGCCCCGCTGAAGCGCGAGGTTCCTTTTGCAAACGCTGCAAGTGCCGCGAGAACTGGAAAAAGATCCGGTGCTCCTGACAAATCGATTTCGACACTGCGAAGTCCTCCTGGGGTTCGCATGACCTCAATTGAGTTAAAGACTGCGCGATCTGGCTGTACGGTCGTCTCGACTTTTTCCTTTAACTTCGACAGCGTCTTCGTCAACTCGTTCTCGAAAGTTGGCCAGGTCTGTGATTCAAGACGCAAAATCGCCTTCTTGCGATTATGATCGGCGGCCGCGACTGCCAAACACGCAAGCGTCGCGACAGAACTGGCATCCGTCTCGGCGATCAAGACCTTGCGACCGCGCTTGACGCCTTCGATCATCTTCAAGGTCATATCCAGATATCCGCGCGAAATCACATTGCCGGTCAGCTTCAGTGAGAAATCGCACACCTGGCCAGAAGCCGCTAGGTACAGGGCTGAAGCAAACTGACTTGATTCAGAAGCGTCGATTGCGATTTCAAATTTCGATTCGTCGCCGGATTTTACCGGCCATCCGATACTGTGAACGTCTAGCGTCGTCGAATCGACGAGGTTCACCTTTGTGCCAAGATTTTCTAACACGCGAAAGAGTTCGCCGTGAGGGCGCTTAAGAAGTTTTTGACTCGCCCTAATACGGTACCGACCGACTTCAACAGAAAGACGCGCGATCAGAAAACGCAGCCCTGTGCCGGATTCGCCGACATCGAACTCGGTTTCTCCTTGGTCAAGTCTCTCGAGAGCCAGCCGCAACTTTGTGACGTCATCACCGTCGAGTTCGCTTGGCTCCCACTCAACGATTCTTATATCTGGATGAAGCGATTTTAAGATCAGAGCGCGGTTCAACCACGACTTTGAAACTGGAATTGGAGTCGCCTGTACGAATGGACGCCGCACTCGGATCATCGAAGCCATCCATAAACTTTAGCGACCTCGAGGATTTGCGAAATGTCGACGAGACGCCGTTCAACTTTTCCAAGTCTGCGAATCACTAGAAACCAAACGAAATTTCCCTCGTCACGTTTTTTATCGCGTCGAAGAAGCGTCTGAAGCCTTGCACGCCGAAGCCGGTCGCGCCCCCCAGCCTCGCGTCGGATGCCGAGGTTCGACAACCACGAGCGAAGATCACTCGCACGCGACGCTGAAATTGAAGCCAAGCTTTCTGAAACGTCGATCGCAAAAAGTAGTCCTAAACCGACGCTTCGTCCGTGCGAAAATCCGAGTTCACTTTCGAGAGCGTGGCCAAACGTATGCCCGAGATTCAAAATTTGTCTTTGACCGTTCGTCTCGAAACGGTCGCGCCTTACGATGCGAAGCTTCGAATCGACTGCGCCGCGAAGGCTTTGCCACAACAACTTCGACATCGCACGGTCGCCGGCGCCCAAGGGCCGCCTCAAACCGCGCGTCCAGGTTCGCCCGTCGATCAGTGCAATCTTGGCCAATTCTCCGACGGCATCCACGGCGTTCTCTGTCGGCAAACACGACAAAATCGAATTCACAAAAATCGTCTCGTTCGAAGGGTAGAAGGTGCCAATCTGATTCTTCGTTCCATTTAAGTTCAAAGCGGTCTTACCGCCATGACTTGAATCGATCGCCGCAAGCCACGTTGTCGGAATATGCACAAGCCTAAGACCGCGTCGATAAACTGAAGCAAAAAATCCTGCGAAGTCACCGACCGAGCCTCCACCGATAGCCACGACCGTCCAGTCGCGCGTTACGCTTTCACCAACGCGACTTTGAACGCGTTCGACAACCTTCTCAAATGACTTCAGTGACTTCAGTTTTTCGCCAGCCGTCAGTGAAAACGCATGAGGAAACTTCGCGATCCACTCCGAAAAGCCCGGAACAGCTTTGCGCAGCTGCACATCGTACATCACGATGCACGTCTTAAACGGTAAGTTCAGCCCGCGAAGGCTTTTAACCTGGCGCAATTGCGTTTTCATGACCTTCCCGTTGTGATCGTTGAACCACGAAGCACGCAACGGCGCGCGATTCGGCATCTGCTTGCGTTAGGCTTGGCGTCTTTTGGTTCGTGATTTTTTCTAACTTCGGAATGTTTTGTGAACAGATAGATTCGGCGAAAGAACACCGCTTCGCATAAGCGCAACCTGGTAAAACCTCATAAGGAGAAGGAGGTTCACCCACAGACGCCGTCGGTCCGGCCGGCAATGCCGGATCACTCGCAAGCAAAGCCGCCGTGTAAGGATGAAGCGGCTCTCGTAGTACTTTTTCTACCGGGCCCTCTTCAACCACTTGGCCCAAATAGAGGACCTGAACATCATGAGCCAAGTGCCGAACAACCGAAAGATCGTGCGAAATAAAAACGATCGCCAGGCTTTTCTGATTTTGCAAATCAACCAGAAGATTCAAAATCTGAGCCTGAATCGAAACATCCAGCGCCGAAACCGGTTCATCGAGAAGAATGACAGACGGATCAAGCGACAATGCGCGCGCAATATTCACACGCTGCCGTTGGCCTCCGGAAAGTTCGTGAGCAAACGAGTCGAGGTACTCGATTGGTAGACCTACGCGCCTCGCGAGATCAGCAGCCAAGGTCTCAATTTCGGGCGTCATTCGAATCAGCCGATCGCGAATCAATATTGGCTCGACGATGAGCTGCCTGACGCGACGGCGAGGGTGTAGAGAACCCAAGGAGTCTTGAAAAACCATGGGAATCAGCGAGGACTTTGTCGTGATTCCGCTATCGGGCAATTCAAGTCCAACGAGCAGGCGCGCCAGCGTTGACTTTCCACACCCGCTCTCGCCGACAATGGCAAGCGTGCGCCCCGATTTCAATTCGACTGAAATCCCGCGAACAGCACGCACGTAACCGCCCGGCACACGATAGGATTTCGTGAGATCGGTCGCCTTGAGCACAACCTTCGAAGATGTGGCTGCGGGTTGTGCTGTCGTTCTTTCTGTAGATGGATCGACCAAGTGTCCTACTTTTTTGCTTCCAGTTCAGACTTCGCTTCCGAGTAGGCCGTTCGCACGTCGCCCCACGCTTTCTCGATTCCAGTTTTCATTCTGGTCCATGCTTTACCAGTCGATCTCTCAAACGCATCGTAACGTTTTCGAAGCTCGTCACGTTTTACGTGGAGCTCTTGAATTTTCTTTTTCGTTGCGTCTCGAGCTTCTGTCGACTTCTGCTCGGACTCGGCTTTCAACGTCTGAATTTCGCGGTCAATTTCGTCGAGATTTGTCTTCATTCTCGCCGCAAATTCTTCTTTCTTTTCACCGGCGTAAGCTCCGGCCGCATCGACCGCTTCAACGGTTTCTTTTTTCACTTTTTCTGCCGAGGTGCTCGCATGGGCTGCCAAACCAAGTGTCAGCACGGGAAATACAGACACGGCGGCGAGCGAAAAAATCAAGACGACCTGTTTGTTGCGGCTCACTGTGTGATGTTTCATTTTTTTTCTCCTGTGGGATCTATTAAAAAACAACTCGCAAATTGATTCGGAGCATTTGAGGTCACGAAGCGTGATGGTATTTCGCTTCGGCAACGATCAAAAACGCTTTCACATCGCGAGGCAAAAACGCACCCCTGAATGTCTTCGCTCGCTCGCGGCACAATGCCTTCAATAACATTGAGGCGCGTGCGCGCGGGGTCTCCTGGTTGAGGTCGCGCTCGCAACAGCGCCTTCGTGTACGGGTGACGAGGACGCGACAAAAGCTGCGAGGCGGATGCACGCTCGACGGTTCGACCTGCGTAAAATACAACGATGTCGTCACAGACGCGGCTTGCAACTGCAAGGTCGTGAGTCACAAACATCAGCGACATTCCGTGCGACTTTTTTAAACTCGATAGAAGTTCAAGAATCTGCATCTGAACGGTGACGTCAAGGGCCGTCGTCGGCTCGTCGGCGATCAAAAGTTCAGGTTCGCCGGCCAGCGCCATTGCGATACTCACACGCTGACTCATTCCACCAGAAAGCTGATGTGGATAAGCACTCCAGCGCTCGTGCGGGGCCGGAATTCCGACTTCAGCCAAAAGCTGTAATCCCCGCTCGCGCCGGGCCGATGCTTCCCTCATTCCAAGTCGCAGCTTCAAAACTTCGTCGATCTGAAACCCGACGGTGAAAGATGGATTCAAACTCGACATTGGATCTTGAAAAATCATTGCGATCTCGCGACCTCGAAGTTCGCGGCGAACGTTCGCCGATACCTTCAATAAATCTTGCCCGTTCCAGAGAATTTCGCCTGTCACTTCGGCATGTTCGGGAAGCAGGCCCATGATTGCGAGCGAGGTCAAAGATTTTCCTGAACCTGATTCTCCGACAACGCCAAGAGACTGCCCGGGCTCAATCAAAATCTCAGCGTTGCGTACGGGTGTCCCTCGTCCGAAACGAATTGCAAGATTTCGAATTTCGAGTTTCGAAGAGCTCACTCGTCTCATGTCAGGCCTCGCCGCGAGCGAAGCTTGGGATCAAACCGATCTCGCAGACTGTCACCAAGAAGATTGAACGAAAGAATTACGGCCAGAATGCAAAGCCCGGGTGCCGTAACAAGCCACGGCTGACTTTCAACGAACGCGCGCGCATCGGCTAACATCGTGCCCCACTCGGCCATCGGTGGCCGGGCGCCAAGCCCTAGAAATCCCAGTGCAGCGACATTCAAAATTCCATCGCCGAAACCGAGCGTCGCCTGTACTAAAATCGGCGCGGTGATGTTGGGCATTAAATCTAAAATTACGATTCGCGGGCCGCTTGCACCGTACAGCTTCGAAGAAAGTGCATAAGGCTTTCTCTTTTCTTCTGCGATCGCGGCCCGAACAACGCGAACGACGCCTGGTATAGCCGTCACGCTCGCGGCAATCACCGCGTTTACAAGGCTGGGGCCAAGAATCGTAACGACGACGATCGCGAGTAAAATTGAAGGTAACGCCATCATGGTGTCCATCGTGCGCAAGATCGCAGCCTCTGTGAGGCCCCCACGCCAACCGGCGACGGCCCCAAGGCAGACGCCGATCGAAATACTTAAAACTGCAACCGAAAGCCCCGCAAGAAGCGAAACCCGCGCACCGTGCATCAGCCGTGACAAAACATCCCGACCGACGTCATCCGTACCAAGAAGAAAGCGGTCATCATATCCGTCGAGAAAAAAAGGCGGAAGCGAGTAAGCGCCCTCAAAAGTCTGCGCTGGTCCGTAGGGCGCAAGCCACGCCGCGAAAAGGCCAAGAAACGACATCGCGATCAAAATTGTGACAGCCAGCCCGACCAAAGGTTCATTTATAAAAAATCGACCCGCCCGCATTAGCATCTAGTTGCCTTCGCGAAGCCGCGGCGAAATCACGCGGTACAAAAGATCAACTAAGAGGCTTGAAAAAAGCACGACGACGGCGACAAGCAGAATACCACTTTGGATGACAGGATAATCTCGTTGTAAAACAGCCGATACAAGCCACCGACCTAAACCCGGCCAAGAAAAAATAGTTTCGGTGAGAATGGCGCCGGTCAAAATTGTTCCCAGCATAAGGCCGATGATTGTGACCACCGGAATTAAAGCGTTGCGAAGTGCGTGGATGCCGATGATTCGAAAAGACGAAAGACCTTTCGATTTCGCGGTTCGAACATAATCTTCTCCCAAAACTTCGAGTAAGCTTGAACGAGTCATCCGCGCAATGACGGCCAGAGGTACCGTCGCAAGAACAACGGCCGGCAAAATCAAGTGATGAAGCGCGCTTCGAAACGCAGAAAACCTCGAGGTAAAATCATCTTCGGTGAGCCACGAATCTAAGAGCAAAAGGCCAGACTTCAGCGGCACATCAAACGCCACGCCGATACGGCCCGACACCGGAAGCCACTCAAGCTTTACGCTGAAGATCACGATCGCCATGAAGCCCCACCAGAAAATCGGCATCGAATAAAATGTGACCGCCAATCCCATGGCAAGTCGATCAAACAATCGACCTCTCGAAAGTGCCGCTAGAATTCCTAATGGCAGCCCCACCAAAACCGCAAGGAACAGAGCTACGACGCCAAGTTCAAACGTCGCCGTGAAGCGTTCGGTGAACTCTTTTATGACGGGTCGTCCCGACAAGATCGACACGCCGAGATCTCCTCGAACGGCGTTGGAAACAAACTTGAAATACTGTTCGTACAGAGGGCGATCAAGCCCAACGCGAGCTTTCAGTTCGGCAATGGCTTCGGGCGATGCGCCAC
>JALHOI010000141.1:2424-7626 GCA_022843085.1 Pseudobdellovibrionaceae bacterium | reverse complement strand
AGCCCCGACCGGATCCCCGATCGCCTTCGAAACTGGAAGTACGGTCGCTCATTTTGCGACCTCATCGCATGGCTGATAAAAAATGAAGCTGCATTGCGCCTGCAGGTTCCTGATCTGGTTCGAAGCCTGAAGTCGCGAGACGAGATCATTGAAAATTTTCGAGTTGGTGTAAGCGAAGACCGAACACTCTCTCTTGGAGACCGGTCTTTGATGGACGCACTCGAGCTTTGGACCGACGATCGTGCCGTGCGAGCAACTCAAATTCTCGACCTCCATTATGGTGAGGACGAAGTTCGAAGCGCTGTGCTTAAGAAGCGAGGATTAGTGCTCGGTCAGGCAGATCCGCTTCGTGCGAAAGCCGCTGATCTACTTGCTCATCGCGATGGACGTGCACTGGAAGGAGCGGTTTTGGGACGAGAGCTGCGAAGGCTGAATCGCGAAATCTTGCGACGTTGAAACTGGCCCACGACGCTGCGCTTCGAGACCAGTTCTAGAACGTTTGGGAAGTTGAAAGGCTCGAACATTTCGAATTCAGAGCCATCGTCATCGCTCGAGATCTCTGAATTTCGGGAAGGGTAATCTGGGTAGATTGGATGCTACAGTTGTTGTTCTGCAGCGAGACTGCGACCGCGTGTTGCTCGTCCTGCGAGAACGACAGATTCCAGACAGCCTTGATTCGGACCCAGTTTGAAAGGTAGCTACAGAGGTAGGCGGAGTTCGGCGGTAGATAGCGTTCGGGACCGCTGTCGCCCTTCGACATATTCTCGCGCCCACTGACGGCCATGAGATGTTTGGGGTCGCCTAGAAAATTTGCGAAATGACAACGCTGCTCGTTGCTCCAGGCGTAGGCGCCAGACCGATAGGCGTTTTTAAGCGGTACAACGTGATCAATTTGAACGGCGCTCGCGAGTTTGAAATCGGCGCCCGAATAAGGGTCGCTCCACTCGCCGCGAGCAACTTGGCAGGGATTAGTCGGGCTAAACGCAATCGCTGAACCCGGTACGGCATCGCGAAGCAAAACTTCGGCGCGCGTGTTGTAGCAGTCGGCCGGCGCAGTTTCGTTGACCCAAGTACCGAACATTTCGATGCGTCTATACTTTGGAATGGCCGCGAGGACTTCTTCGGGCGTACGGGTATCGACGTTGTTCCGCATGTACTGCACGAGGTCGAAGACCGCAGCACTTAGTGGATTTAGATGAAAGCCCGAAGGCAAAACGATTTCACTCGCAACCGACGTTCCGAGAAGTCCCGAAAGATCGAGCCATTCGGCTGCGGCGAGCGGGTGGACGGTCGCGGCCGTTGGGACAGAAATTTTCGGCGGATTCGACGCGGAGTCTTGTGTCGCGAAAGCCGTGCCGACAGCGAAAACGCTGGCCAGAAAACCAGTTAAAAAGAAACAAGGGAGGAGAGAGCCAGCCAATGGGGAGGCAGCGAAAGCGGAGCCGGTAAAACGGATGAAATCTTTTCGCGGGTGGGTTCGATTTTCAGTAGGCATGTCCTGAAATTCCTCGCAGGTGTTCCATACTGGAACTGTAGCAAGCGAAGCGTTCGGGTCGACAACAACTAAATAGTACGCCGCAGGTCGTTACAATTCGTGGATTTTGACGCCAACCGTAAGACCTTCGGCTGTCGGAAAAATCGTTCCGCGCAGCAGAGGATGCTGCGCAACTCTTCGGTTGAACTCATGAATGGCGCCGACCATGGCCAGATCGCGGCCAGACTTCTCGGCCGTGCGGTGCACCTCGCCCCAGGCGAAGGTGTTGTCGCCGATAACAACGCCGCCGACTCGCAAGTGGGTGACAGCCCATTCGAGGTAGGCCGGATAGCCCTGTTTATCAGCATCAATAAAAACGAAATCGAAGGGGCCTTCGTTTTCGATGTTTGCCAAATTCTCAATTGCGGCTCCACTGATAATTTCAAATTCGACCTTGAGCTCGCCCGACTCCTTTGCGCCGCTCAGATTTTCCCGAGCGACGGCCGCGTGGTGTTCACTTTTTTCGAACATATACAGTTTGCCGCCAGGAGCCATGCCGCGCGCGATGCAGAGTCCCGAATAGCCGCCCAGTGTGCCGATCTCGACTGCACGCTGCGGACGAACGAGCCGGCTCAGAATTTCAAGGTGACGTCCGTCCATCGCGCCAACTTGAATTTCCGGAAGTCCGGCCTCGCGCGAACGATCGGCAAATTTCGCGAGTGTCGTGTCGGTCGGCTGAAAGAGATCTTCTACATAGGCAGCGAGTTCGGGATTTCCTTGGCCATATGATTTTTGTCGATTCATTTTTTCCTCGAGCCATGTAGTCTCATGGCAGGTCGCAGTGTTTAAACAGCGACGAGGTAGGAGTCACCCTTATGTCTGAAGAAAACACCCCCGATCGCAACCATTTTAAAAAAGCGAAACCGGCGACGAATTACGGAGAGCCAGGGTGGGGCGACGGAATCACGACAGCTGAAACGACGGCTGGTGCTGAAAAGCTTACGGTTAGTGCGGCACACGTCGACGCAAAAGTCGGCTTTTCGGGTTCGGTACGCCGCCGCGTTCGCAAAGGTCTTCTTGGTAAGATTCTCGATTTTATTGGTGGTAAGGATCCTGACATTTTCGACGCCTACGGGCGCGTGCGGCACAAGTTCACAGACCTAAAATGGCAAGCCTGGGATAACCGAATCCGTGCGAGCAAAGAGTTCGACTGGCGCCAGCACTCAGGGGCTGATCCACAAAAGCCTGGCAAAAAAGCCAACCCGGTGAAGCCTCCCCTTAAGTAGCGGGGCCCAGCGAGGCCAGAGGCCGAAGCGAAGCGAATGGACCCGCAGACGTGCGGGGCCCAGCGAGGCCAGAGGCCGAAGCGAAGCGAATGGACCCGCAGACGTGCGGGGCCCAGCGAGGCCAAAGGCCGAAGCGTAGCCATCAGACCTAGCCGTCGCAACGAAGGTTGGCGCACTGATCGATGATTTTTAAGCCGGTGTCTTCGTCGAGCGAGGCCGATGCTCTCTTAGCTCGCGCCTCTTTTTTGTCGAAGCATTTTTCAGCGGCATCCTCGAACGCCAGGTTTTTTGTAGCGCCTTTGCCGATGATCGTGCCGACGTCATCGAGTTTCACTTTGCACACCGCTGCGCTCGCATGGCTTGGGGCCGCGAGCAAAGCAGCCAGGGCGATCGATACGGTGAAGAAAACTCGTCCAAATCGGTTCCAAGTAGTTTGTGACATTGGGACCTCCTGCCGCATGAGAGAGCACCGGCTGGGCCACAAACACGGTCGTGGTCTCATTTTTAAACGGTGTTGGCGCAGAGCCGAAGCCGGGTGATGGGCGAGCGACTCAAAGGCGCTTTCATGTGTCAAAAGTTTTGACAGTGCGTTCGCCAGTCGCGAGAACGCGATATGGCTGGGGCACTACCTCAATTCTACGAGCGCTGGCTTGGTGCCGCAAACCGCGGTCCGATCGATCCGAATGCCTTCGATTGCACAAACTGTTTTATGCAGCGCCCGCGAGGCCTTACGCGCGATCTTGGGCCATTCGAATCAAACATTAAGTGCTGTAGTTTTCATCCCTACTTGCCTTCATTCACGGTCGGCGCATTGATCAAAAAAAATCCGACGTCGCCTGAAATCGAACGATTTCTAAAGGCAAGTCGCCTCTCGCCACTAGGCGCGGCTCCACCTTCGGTGTGGAAACCGAGTTCAGTATGTGAAACGGGTCGCAGCATCCAAACTCGTTGTGTTTTTCTGTCTCAAGACGGCCTAGCGCTTTGCACGATTCGCGATTACCGCCCAAGCACATGCGCGGGTTACGTGTGTCGCTCGAGCAAAGGCGCAGAGGGTCTTCTCGCGTGGCGCAATTGGGAAGCGCAGATCGCAAAGTTTGAATGGACGATGGCGCATTTAGTTGCTTTTGAACTTGGGTTTACGCTGGATGATTGCGCCGATGAGTTTGCGAACCAAACCGAGGCGAAGAACTTTTTCGAACGCGCGTTCGAAGTCGCAAGTGACATTCCGTATGTTGAAGATTAGTTGAAGTTGCGATGACTGACATTTCAGAACGAGTCGAAAAACTGACAGCAGACTTCAAGCGAGAAGGTGATTGGGAAGCTCGCTACCGCCAAGTCATCGATTTGGGAAAATCGCTGCCTGAAATGTCGAACCAATTTCGAAACGACACATTCAAAGTTAAAGGTTGTCAAAGCCAGGTTTGGCTTCATGCCTCGCTAGCGCCCGACGGACGAATTCGATTTGTCGGCGATAGCGATGCGATGATAGTTCGTGGGCTCGTCGCGTGCTTAATCAAGGTCTACGACGGAGCAACTCCCGAAGAAGTCTTGTCAACGTCACCGCGATTTTTAAACGAGATCGGCTTCGATACTCATCTCAGTCCGAGCCGAGCAAACGGATTAAATTCGATGGTCAAGCAGATCTATCTTTATGCGACGGCATTTAAGGCGCTCGCCGCGAACCGGTAATCGGGTGACGCTTGGGAATTTCTGTGAACTTTTCGCCAGACTGTATGTTGATTTACCAGTGATTTACGCCGCACCTGGTTCTCACGATAGCTTTCGTTCGTACTTCGAATTGGCATGTCACTCGCATTGTCTAATCTCCGATCAATCATCGACCAATCACCGATCGAACGACGATGGCCGACTTGATCGGTCGGCCGAGGGGAACAGCTTTGAAAGCCGTGTTTGTTAAGAGTGCCTTTATGCTCGGATTTTTAGGAAGTTTCTTCGGTGGCTTCTTTGGTGATTTTCGAGCGGCGTGGGCGCAGCGAGATGTTTGTCTTGAGCTGTTTCGAGAAGCAGGTGTTAGTGAGGCCAGCAACGATTTTCGAAGCCGGCTGCTCGATCAAACAGCCCAGATCATCGCGGATTTAAAATCTGAAGAAAAGGCCGCTGTGGTTGTCGCAGTCAAACATCTGGTGAGCCAAAGCCAAGTTTCAAATCAATCTATCAGAGACGTCGTGCAAGGGTCGAAAACGCTTTCGAAGTTCGCGTTTAAATCTGCTGCAGAGCTCGAGCTTATCGATGCGAACAAGCCTCCTCACGCAAATCCTCGCACGGTTCAAGCTGTTCAAACTGAAGGTCTGGCGGGCGGGCGCGAGGGTCATCTATCAGCGGTTGAACTTGAGGCGATTCTTCAAGCCGACCCGTATTTTCAGTGGCTGAAACATAATTCTTTGCCGTATTTTGTGACAATAAACCACCGCGCTGGTTTCG
>JALHOI010000141.1:0-2414 GCA_022843085.1 Pseudobdellovibrionaceae bacterium | reverse complement strand
TCATCGAGATAGCAAACAAGCCGACCCCGCCAAGCTATTTATCGAATATCTCAAGCTTGGAATGCCACCGGCGCTTGCCGTGATGAGGCTTCAAAGAAATCTCGATCCGACTTTTCCGACTCACGTGAGGTTGGCCATAGACCGGGCCCTCGACTTGGCCGCCAGGCGCACGGCGGTAGAACATTACGTTCTGCCGCTCATAACAGCTGTGGGTCTGACAAGCGATAGTCGCGAAGCTTGGATGAAAATGCCTTCTCTAGACAAGGGCCGCGAAAATCTTGATGCCATGAAAAGTCGAGCCTTGAATTTGTATAGCCCGCTTTTTCCAGAAGCATCATTTGAGCGTCTGCACACAGCGGCTCGCCGACATGATCCCACAATCGACGTCGTTGAAGCGTTCCGCGTTCAGCGGGTTTTGAGTCGTTCTGCTGTGCAATCAGGAGATCATTCTCGGGTTCGTTCCGACGCCGAAATTATTGCGGAGCTCGAGCCTCGGGTCGAGCAGTTGCGGGCAAAACTTAAAGTCGGACTTAGGATTTCTGATGTTCGGCTTCTTGAGGTTGCGCAGCGTGCGTTACTGCACCGAGAGAACGGCACATACACATATGTACTTTTAGATGTCTTCGAGAGCCCTGCGGGAATTATGCCTCGCGAGCCTCAAAGTACGAACCTTGTGAGTCGACAATTTATAGCTTTACAGAAGATCGTCGAACTCGCCGACGCCCTCTCTTCAAGGCACATTTCAATGTTCATTGATGAAATCAGTCGCGACACTCGCATGAATTTTACCGGCGGGTCGACGCCGCCGCCGGTGCAGCTGAAGTTATAAATCGAGCGTACAGTAAATCCGGTGCGTGTCATCGTTGTCGTCAAGCACCTGCATGAATTCGATAACTTCTTGTTTTTGCGCCTCAGTGAGTTCGGTTATTGTTTTCGGTTTGAAACTCATTTCTGCGGCCGAGATCTTCCATCCTCGACCCGTAAGCGCTGTTTCAATCGACTTTAAATCTTCTGGGTTGCCGTAGAAGGTATACTGATCACTGGTGTTTTCTTCGGTCGACTTCACAACTTCGTTAGCGCCGGCTTCAATCGCTTCTTCATCAGGATCTTGGACATTAGGTTTTGAGCCTTCGATCATCGAGACCCTGTCAAACATCCAAGCCACGCTACCTTCGGCGCCGAGTGCTCCGTCGTTTTTCTGAAAGATGTTTCGAATTTCCGAAGCGGTTCGATTGCGATTGTCGGTTTGGCATTCAACAATCACACCGACCTTGTGAGGGCCAAAGCCTTCGTACGCGAGTTCCTCGATCTGCGAGGCATCGTCGAGAAGGCCCGCGCCTTTTTTTATTGCGCGTTCAATTGTATCTTTTGGGCACGACGCTTCTTTGGCTGCATCAACGGCCATACGCAGTCTTGAATTTGTCGCCGGGTCAGGGCCGCCAAGCTTCGCTGCGACTTGAATCTCGCGCGCGAACTTCGAGAACATGGCCCCTTTTTTTGCGGCATTCGCCGCCATACCTGCTGCTTTCCAACCTTTGCCCATGGCGATATATTGACCGAAACTCTATTCCAGAGGCAAGTAAGCGAACGATGGATGCGTACAGTTGGCTACAGATTGAAACAGCGCGACAGAAGACGGCCCGAATCGGGGAAGTCGTCGAATCGCTTTTGGTCGCACCAAGTTTGGCGTCGCCAGTGCCGGCAGCACCTCAAACCCAGGTGATTCCCGAATTTCCGGGCCGGGATGTTAAACTGATACTTGAAATTAAAAAACATCCGCCTAAACCGCCATTCAACACAGCTGCGGGGCAAGCGCGGATGCTGCACGACCTCGGAAACATCGAGCTGCAGGCTATGGAACTGGCCGTGCGAACGCTGGCGCAGTTTCCGGAAGCTCCCAAGGAATTTCGCGAAGAGCTGGCCGAAATCGCCATTGAAGAGGCGCGGCACTTTGATCTGTGTCTCAGCGCTCTCGATGAGCTTGGGTTTCCCTGGGGATCGTGGCCCGTACACCGGTCGCTGTGGGATGTGGTGACCGATGGCGATCTACTTGAACGTGTTCTTATTGTTCACCGCTACATGGAAGGCTCGGGCCTCGATGCGGGCTCGCGCTTGATGGAGAGGCTTAGCGGCGTCGTTGCGCCTCTGGCCCGCGAAGTTGTCGGCACCATCGTGCGAGAAGAAGTGGGTCACGTTTCGTTCGGTAGTAAGTGGTATCGAATTATCTGTCGTCAGCGGCGGATAGACCCTGATCTCCATTTTCGCTCGTCGTACCGCGAAATACTTCGAGCCATACCTCGAAACGAGAAACCGGACTTCGACGTTCGCAGGCAAGCCGGATTCAATGATCACGAAGTCGAGACAATTAAAGCAGCGCTTGCGCAAACTGATTTCACGCGCAAACGTGAAGGCCC
>JALHOI010000140.1 GCA_022843085.1 Pseudobdellovibrionaceae bacterium | reverse complement strand
TCAACCCACGGGAGCGGCGAACAGGTCTGCCCCACTTTCAGTGCTTCTCGGCTTCTTTTGCTGTCGGCCGTGTTCCATTGATTGAGAAATTTTTTGTTCACCGATTCAATTCGGCTACAGTAGGTTTCGCGAACCAAAACGCAATCCGCGTTCTGGCTGCAGTTGATGAAATCCTGAGCATCAGCTCGCATTCCAAGCAACATCACGATGAAAAATCCCAATTGCATCTTCGTAGCCAACACTTTGGTCACAGCCGCGTCAATTTGCTGCTCGAGGACGACGCAGCCTAGCAAAAGTTTAGAGCGCTGTGGCGCGCCCCGGCCGTCCGTTATTGCGCACCACGCGATGCGCGAGACGCTGCTTCCCCTTCAGGCTTCCATTTTGTACACCGTGGGCATGCAAAAATTGAAATTTCGTTCGGCTGTCTCAGTCGCTGCTCGGGTCTCTGTCTTGGTCGCTGGCTTGGTCGCTGTTCTGGTCTCTGGCGGCCTTAACACAGGCTGCACGTTTAAAAAAGCAGAAGTCGGATCAAAAGAGAATCCGATCAAACTGTTCTTTGTTCCGTCTGTTGACGCGAAGGTCATCGATTCGAATTCGAAGATCATGCAAAAGTGGCTTGAAGCAAACACTCCCTACAAATACGAAATCAAAATTCCACAGTCGTATATCGCGGTGATCGAAGCGTTCGGTTCAAAAGGCGCTGACGTCGCAGCGCTCAACACCTCTGGCTACATAAAGGCGAACGAAAAGTACGGCGCCGAAGCCCGACTGATCGTTATTCGCAATGGAAAGAAAACGTACCAGTCGCAATTCATCGCGAAAAAAGGGCGGTTTAAAAACCTTAAAGAGCTTGAGGGAAAACGTGTCGCCTTCGTTGATGCGGCCTCAATGTCGGGCTACTTACTGCCGCTAAAAATGCTTCACGACGCCGGCATTAAGCTTGGCGGTGATCCGATTTTCGCGATGAAACACGACAACGTCGTATCGATGGTCTACCAAGGTCAAACAGATGCCGGCGCAACCTTCTACTCCCCCCCCGACGACCGGGGAATTCAAGATGCCAGACATCTTGTGCGTACCCAGTACCCCGATATCGAACAAAAAGTTGAAATCCTTCAGCTGACCGATGAAATCCCAAATGACCCGATCGTGTTTCGCAAAGATCTTCCCGAAGACGTGAAAACAAAAATCACCGATGCATTCCTCGAGATGGTGAAGTCGCCCGAGGGGCTCGAAGCTTTCAGAGCTGTATACGGCGTGACCGGGATTGAGCGTGCATCCGACGCTGACTACGAACCCGTGCGCCAATTGCTCGCGACCCTCACCCCAAAAACAGAATCGAAACCGACTTCGAGTTCTGAATCGAAAGCTGCGACAAAATAATGAGCGAGCCAATCTTATCGATTCGCAATCTCGTTAAGACCTACCCGAACGGTACACAGGCGTTGAAAGATGTCAGCTTCGACGTCAAACGCGGTGAATTCTTGGTGATCATCGGGCTTTCCGGTTCGGGAAAGTCGACCCTTCTTCGCTGCGTAAATCGCCTCCACCATCCCACCTCGGGTCAAATCATCTATCGCCCAAAAGAAGGGTCTGAATCCGACATCGCGCAAGCGGAGGGTGCTGAGATCTTAAAGATTCGTCGCAAGATGGGAATGATCTTTCAGCACTTCAATCTCATCCCTCGACACTCGGTGATGGACAATGTTTTGTACGGCGCGCTTGGCAGCACACCGACCGTGAAATCGGTGATGGGCCTATTTTCGGACGAAGACGAAAAGCGGGCGCTCGATTACCTGCGTTTAGTTGGAATCGAAGATAAGGCGTACTTCAGAGCCGCGCAGCTTTCAGGCGGTCAACAACAGCGGGTGGCGATTGCGCGTGCGCTGACCCAAGCCCCTGATGTTCTGTTGGCAGACGAGCCCGTTGCATCGCTTGATCCGGCGACTTGTCACGTGGTCATGGATTACCTGCGCAAAGTAAATCAAGAGCTCGGTCTTACGATCGTCTGCAACCTCCACTTTCTTTCACTTGTGCGGCAGTATGCGACTCGTGTCGTTGCTCTTAAAGGCGGAAAGCTTGTGTACGAAGGTTCGCCCAGCGAAATCAACGACTCATGGTTCGCCCAGATTTACGGTGAAGGCGCAAAAGAAGTTCATATCAACTAAACTCATCAACTAGTTTCATCAACTCGGCCTAAAAGCTAGGTCAGGTAGGTTGCGCGATGTCTCAAGGTAGCTCAAACGTAAGTTCCGAAACAGGTGCAGCCGTTCGCCGATCGATTCTTGATGGCGTCGTCTTTGCGTATCTTGCGTTCACACTTCTCGCAATACTTGGCCTTGAAGAATCCGAACTTGTGAATCGCGTTCCACAATTTGCGATGATGTTTCTAGGGCTCTCGATTGTTGGTGGAGTTGTCTCTTTGGCTCTTAACGCAAAGGGAATAAAGACTCTTGGTTGGCAAATTTATGCTCCACCCCACCTTCGTATGAAGTCGGCCGAAGAATTGGCCACGCCGATCTACAAAAGTTTCTGGGGTGTTCAGACGATTGTCCTCGTCGCTGTTACGACTGCGGTCGGCATCAAGACGACTGAGATCGACATCTTTAAACTTCTCGAAGTCGATCGCTTCAACCATGCCATGCGTCTCTTTGCCCAACTGTTTGCGCCCGACTGGTCGATTCTACCGAAGGCGATCGTCAAAGTTGTCGAGACAATCTACATCGCGTTTATCGCAACTGTGATCGCAGTTCCAATCGCGTTCGTCTTAAGTTTCTTGATGGCTCGAAACATTATGGGCGGTTCTAAGATTGGGTTCGCGGTTTACGCCATTCTTCGTACCGTGTTCAATATCTCGCGATCGATTGAACCGGTGTTGTGGGCGATCATTTTTTCGATCTGGGCCAGCTTTGGGCCGTTCGCTGGAATGCTGGCGCTGCTTGTTCATTCGGTCGCCTCGCTCGCAAAACAGTACTCCGAAATCGTCGAAGGCATCGAGGATGGCCCTGTCGAAGGAATTGAATCGACCGGCGCGTCTCGGCTTCAGGTCGTGTGGTTCGCGGTCGTGCCTCAGGTGGTGCTTCCGTACATCAGCTATACCGTCTACCGATGGGACACGAATGTGCGTATGGCGACGATCCTTGGGCTTGTCGGCGGCGGCGGTATCGGCGCGATGCTGATGGAGTACTTCGGTCAAGCGATGTGGCCCCAAGTCGGCTGCATCATCTTCGTGATCGCCTCCGTTGTGTGGCTCATGGATGCCTTCTCGTCTCACATTCGAGCCGCGATAAAGTAAGTTTAGCTTAAGCGCCAAGTTACATCTCTCATGAGGACTTTATGAGACGCACTATTCTTTTTGCCCTTCTGATTTCGGCCAATGTGTAGGCGAGCATGCCCGCGACACTCGATGAATCTCTTTTGGCAGAACGCAAAGTGGGTGAGATTCTCATCACTTTGACCGGTGATTTTCACTTTAACGAGAAAGCCCCAAACCAGTCTCTCGTCGACGGCAAATCAGAAAAGCCAAGCCTGATCAAGGCAAAGAGTCTTACTTTTAAAGTTCCGAACAGTTTTGGAACAGCGGCTGCAACGGTGTACGTTTGCGACGATCAGCTTACGACCTGCCAAGCTCGAAAGTTCAATTTCGCTGGCGAAGGCAGAAAGGTCGCGCCGTCGATGGCCACCGTGGCAAAAGCCAAACAAGTTACAAATAAATTCGGATTCATCGAGAACTCCTTGGGCCAAGCCCTCGAGAAGGCTAAATCTGAAAAGAAACTCGTCCTCGCCGAATTCGGAGCGAGGTGGTGCCCCGGCTGTATCCGACTCGAAACAGAAATTTTTGGGCAGAAAAAGTTTAAAACGCTAACAAAGAGCTTCATCAAAGTTCACCTCGATTCGGACGTTTTTGAAAACTCTGTTCTCAACGAAAAGTATCAAATCAAAGGCATCCCGACGCTCATGGTGCTTGATTCGACCGGAGCCGAAATTTCTCGCGTCGTTGATTTTCAGCCGCTTGAAACCATTGAGGCATTCTTAAGTTCGGCCGACGCAAATCGACTTTCAATCAATGACCTAAAAACGAAAGTGGCGGCCGGCGACACGACGGCCTCCTTGGTGCTGGGACAGCGTCTCTATGCGGCCAATCGCTTCGAGGAAAGTGTGCCGTTCTTCGAAACGTTTGAAAAATCGGGTACTCGACCGATTGAACTTTTCGACGCCAGGATTCAAGCGGCCGTTCAAATCACAAAAAAGGATCCGACTAAAGTTTCGAATTTGATTCAGCTAGCTCAAGACACGATTGCACGCGAGCCAACGAGTTCACGCTCGCTTCAGTGGCGGATTTTGCTTCTGAAGCAGCTTCCGAAAGCCGACCACCGACGCCAACAAGTCTTTGATGACGGAGTTGCCCTTGCCGACCAGCTTCTCAAACAACCAGCAAAGCTTCCACAAGCGACGGCCGGCGATCTTGTCGGAGAGTACAAAGGTTATGAAGTGATGCTCGTTGCGGCCGCGAAAGCCGAACTTGCGGCAGCGGCAGATCTTAACCCCGCGCAAATCGAAGATGCGAATCGCGAGGCTGCTAAAGTCGCGACGGACTTAAAAATTCCTGTCTCAAATGCAGGTCCTTCATTGCGCCATCTCTTATTCTTGATGAATGCAAAGCAGTTTTCTCAAGCGCAGACGCTCGCCGAGAAGATGCTGAAACAAGACCCCGGCAATCCCGAAATCCAGCGAAGACTTATTCGCATCTTGAACGAGCTTGGTAAATATTCCGAAGCGATCTCGGTCGGCGAGAAGGCATTAAAAAAGAGTTACGGTCAAAACGAAATCTGGGTGGCACTTCAGCTGGCAAAAGCCTACCAAGGGGCTGGAAAGACGAATGAGGCGAGGTCGCTCTTGACGGACTTTCTAGCCCGAGCCGAAATGCAGTGGCCATCTGCCAACTCGGACCGCGTGAAAATGACGTCGCTGTTGGCCGAGCTTCCTCAGACGGCGTTGTAGCTCGTGCAACACCTGAGACCTTGAACAAAGGTGACCGACGGCCCTGGGCGAGTCTCAGCCGATTGTCAATTTTGCCGACTCTCGAGATCACGGCGCAACTCTGATGCGAAGTTTGCTACGACGCACTCTAGCGTCGGGGATGATATGCGACCGCGCGGGCAACGACTAAAACTTGGAGTTTCAGATGAAAATGGTACTGGCATTAGTTTTGACTTCGATCGCGAATATCATTGCAATTCTAGCTGCGAATTTGGCGTTGGCTTCAACAATGGCTACGCCAACAGTCGCTCCGATCGTGGCAGTCGTAATATATCGTTGTGATTCCGCCGATGCGTCGAGATCTTCGTCGTCGTTTTTGATTGCAGCCAAGCAGTCAACTTCCAATCAGCACGGAGCACTCGAGGTCACCACGGGATCTTTCGTGATCAATAGTCAGAACCGAGTTTGGGTCAACGCGGCGTTCACGTCGGTAACCGGCGAAGTCGTTCGGCACCGCATGGCATTCAACGAGGGCACAACCGGTATTTCGTCGATGGTTTCTAACTGCAATACCGCGGCAGACGTCGGCAAGCTTGGTATCGATATTCGCATTCAATAAATTATCGAAATAGAGCTGTGACGGCTTTGGCTGGGCGCGACGTATCTCGCGCTCGACTTTCGGCCCCACAGACGAAAAGCCTGAATTCAAACCGCAACTGAGCCGTACCGATACACCATCGTGCAGTTTCGAATCTCTCTTCAAATTCTTTCGGTACTTTTGATCGCCCTGCCGGCTCGCGGACAGAGGTTTGATTGCGCGAATTCAGCATCCGTCGATCGCGTGTTGGCCCACATCAAAGAAACGTACGAAACAGCGGACGTTACGGACTATGTCGATTATGTTTTGTATTGCGATAAAAGCAAGCCACCGCGTTTGTCCGCAAAACAAGCTACGGCCTACACCCAAGTCAGTCGTGCGATCGAAGCCAAGTTTCTTCTTGAAGAAGCCGCCGCTGCGGCAAGGTATCGCAACGTTGACATTGAGCTCGATATTTATCGAGAGAAGTTAAAAGGAACCAAGGCCGAAGTCCGCGAGCTCGAGATTTCGCGACTCAAGAAGGTCGCCGCTCGCAGCGCGGACCGAGGTTCGAAGAACTGTTCGCCCGTCGATCTTCGCTCGAAGTTCGGCCCTGTTCGCGATCAAGATTCGGTCGGCTGGTGCTACGCCTTTGTTGCGGCCGATTTACTCAGCGCGCGGCTTGGTTTTCGAGTGTCGGCGGCCGACATTGCGGTCCATTACACAGCCGACAAAAATCTTAAGCCCTTTCCACGAACTTCGCACCAAATCGGCGAGCTCGGCTCAGGAATCGAGGGAGGCTCGCCTCACTATGCTCTTCTCACCGCGATGAAAAACGGAGTTTGTCGCGAAGCTGACTCGCCATCTGAGTTCTACGCCGAAGACAGTCAGCTTAGAAACTCCATAACTGATCTGGAGACGAAGGCAGCCAAGAGTTGGCCACGCTACCTTCTCAATCAGACAAGCCGACTAACAGAAGATAAGATTTGCCCCACGAGACTTTCATCAGCCAGCCAAATTGAATCTGTCGTTCGCTTGAGTCTACCGAGCAACGTCATCTATAACTTGAACGCCGCTCGATGCGCAGGAAAACGCATCCCGGCCGGAATTAGTGAGTTGGACTCTACCTTGGCTGATCCCAACGGTGCGAAGGTCGTAGAGTTTCTTGATCGTGCACTGAGCCTCGGCCAGCCGGCCATCGTTGGTTACCACTCGAACTTCTTGAAAGGACTAAGAGGCGACAGTCCTCATGCATCGGTCGTCGTCGGGCGAAGAATCAACCCAGCCTCAGGGCTCTGCGAATTCTTAATCCGGAACACATGGGGCCCGAGTTGTGCACCGTACGGAATCAAATTCGACTGCGAAGAGGGTCACGTCTGGGTCCCTCGAGAAAAAATTGATCAGTTTGCCATCGATGCGGTGTCGATTGAGAAGTAAGGTGCGCTTCCTTTTCTTCATACTCATAGCGCTTGCGAGCTTCGCACAGGCTTCGCCTGATTTGACGTGCGTCACCGATGGGCCTATCGTGATTCCGTACAATGTCCGTGACCAACGCACCGAGCGCTCAAGCTACTGCTATTCATTGAAGCCGCTGAAACTGATGTCACAAAACTGTGTGGCGGGCCAGTGCCTGGCTCTTAGATTTTATCCCTTAGCGCAAAACATCGAGCACAACTCATTCGGTACTCCTGGGTCGCACGCGTGTTCAAAAGCTGGCGGCCAAGCACAAACGATACGTTTTAAAGTTGGCGATCGTTTTACTCCGTTTAATCGCTGCCTCTTTGCGGCCGACAACTCGTTCGTTGACCTCGGTCTTTTTTGGTCGCAGCAAAATCAAATCACGATCATCGAGGCCAACTGAGTAATTATTTAAGGCTCGTAAACTGAAATCAACCAGGGGCAGGCGAGCACGTGCGTACCGCGACAAAGAGCCCAGACTTTTCTTTTCTTGAATAATGCCTCATCCGTTGGACTACGAAAGACGGGTTCGGTTGACTTCGCTTCCAATATAACTGCAGTCACGTCGTAGATTCGCGGCGCCGCCACGACCATCGGTGTCTGCACTCTGCCCTACCGATTTTTCAAAACTTGTGAAAAAGCAGCGGTAACCGACTATCA
>JALHOI010000139.1:541-7716 GCA_022843085.1 Pseudobdellovibrionaceae bacterium | reverse complement strand
GGTTCTTCACGATTCAGAGTGGAATGCGGTGAGTTAAAAAGCTGCTGAGGCATGGGCCTTTTGGTCGGTAAGATTTTGTTACTACGCAAGATTTTATCGATTGGAGACCCATGCTCAGCCATTCTCGTTTATCACGCTTTATGATGCTTCCTGAAGTTCAATTGACAGCTTGGAAACAGTCCTCGGCGTTTGAAAGTACCGCACAGGGAAAGAAGACTTCCGGGTTCGAAGTTTGCCCCAAATGCGCGACACCTTCTTCGGTGGTTTACGATCACCGATTCGTAAAAATCCGCGACGCCCCAGTTCGAGGAAACGGAATTCTACTTCGTCTTAAAAAGCGCAGATTCTTTTGCAAAACATGTAAGAAACCGTTTACCGAACCTGTGGACGGCATCCGAAAAAGTCATCGAACAACCGCGCGTTTTAGGCGATCCGTTTTATGGGCCGCTGAAAACTTTTCGGATCTTAAATCCGTGCGAAGAGCCTATCGATGTTCGTCAGGGTTCATTTACACCGTGCTCTTCGAGCAACTGGATCTTCGCGTGAAAAGTAAAATCAATTACCCGTGGCCGACGACAATCGGCATTGATGAACACTTTTTTACTAGGAGAAGGGGTCGGGCCGAGTTCGTCACGGTTTTTACGGATCACAAAAATAAACGCCTCAGAGAAGTGGCGTTTGGGAAAACAAAGGACGAATTAAAGTACCAAGTTGCAAACGTAGAAGGTCGAGAGAACGTGAAACATGTGACTCTCGACATGAGCGACAGCTATCGATCGTTCGTTAAAGAGTTTTTTCCAAACGCACAGATGATCGCCGACAAGTTCCACGTACTAAGGTTACTCACGCCCGCGATTAACAAAGCTCGCGTTGCGATCACGGGCGACAAACGAAAATCGCCGCTTCGTTGGCTACTTCTAAAACCTCGCTACAAACTGAAGTATTTTGAACGTGACGCGATCGACAGATGGCTCATCGACTACCCGGAATTAAAAGAGCTCTACTGGGCTCGAGAAGCACTTTTTACGTTTTACCGCACAAAAGGATCAGAGCGCGCTTCGCGCGCTCTGATCCGCCTGACAGATCATCTTGCGCACTCGAAAATAAAGGCGATCAAAACGCTTCGACGAACACTTGTGAATTGGAGAAACGAGATCTTGAACTACTTTAAAACGGGTCTTACCAACGCAAGAACCGAAGGATTTAACAACGTCGCAAAGCTTGTACAGAAGAGGGCTTACGGATATACGTCGTTCGAAAATTACCGACTGAGATTGCTAAATGCTTGTTGTTAAACGCTTTTAGACGCACGCCCACCATGAACTGAGAAGAACCGTAAGTACGAAATAAAGAGAAGGAGACTAAATGGTGGCCAGGGACGGAATCGAACCGCCGACACATGGATTTTCAATCCATTGCTCTACCGACTGAGCTACCTGGCCTCGAGTGAGGGGACCAGGGGTATCGCAGCCCGCAATACCCTGTCAAACTGGAACCCCGCGATAATTCGGGCGCCCGAGATTCTTTCGCTAAACTTTCGCTAGCGCCTGATCGAGATCGCGAACTAAATCGTGAACGTCTTCGATTCCGATACTCAATCGCACCAAGCTATCGTCGATTCCTAGAATTTTGCGGGTCTCGGGCGGCACTGAAGCGTGAGTCATGATCGCCGGATGCTCGACGAGCGATTCGACTCCGCCTAAACTCTCAGCAAGTGCAAAAATCTTTACGTTCTCGAGAAACGTGCGAGCCGCTGGTAAGCCGCCCTTCACGTAGAACGTGATCATGCCGCCGAATCCCGACATTTGTTCTTTCGCAAGGGCATGTTGAGGATGCGATTCGAGGCCGGGATAGATGACTTTTGAAACCTTGGGGTGTTTTTCAAGGTGCTTCGCAATCGTCATCGCACCCTCGGTGTGAGCGCGCATCCGGACCGCCAAAGTTTTCAGCGAACGCATCGCGAGGAACGAATCGAACGTGCCTTGAATGCCGCCCATTGAATTCGACAGAAACTGCATTTTTTCTGCGATTTGAGGATCGGATGTCACCAGTGCGCCGCCGACCATGTCGCTATGGCCATTGATATATTTCGTCGTCGAGTGCACGACGATCGTCGCGCCAAGTTCAAGCGGCCGTTGAAAGTAAGGGCTCATAAACGTGTTGTCGACAACGCTGATAAGACCTTTTTCTGTCGCAAGGCGGCTGAGCTTTCGAATGTCGACCAGCTTCAGCATCGGATTCGTCGGCGTCTCGAGCCAAAGAAGCTTTGTGTTCGGCTTCAGCGCCTTCGTGAAATTTTCGGGGTTGGTAAGATCGACAAAACTGAAGTCGATGCCGTTATGGCGAATCACTTTATCCATGAGGCGAAACGAACCGCCGTACATGTCGTCGCCCGCGATCACGTGATCACCAGCTTTTAAGAGGTGCAAAATCGTGGTCGAAGCGGCGCAGCCCGAGGCAAACGCAAAACCAAACTTCCCGCTTTCGAGGTTCGCGAGGCAATTTTCATACGCTTTTCGCGTGGGATTGTGAGTTCGACTGTACTCCCACCCGCTGTGAACACCCGGCGAGCTCTGCACGTAGGTCGACGTCATATAGACAGGAGTCATAATTGCGCCGGTTGTCGGGTCGGGCTGCTGACCCGCGTGGATCGCGCGCGTGTCAAACTTGTACGATTCAGAAGACCAGTCTTTTTCTAAAGCCATGTGATTCTCCTCGCACGAAGCGATTCGACTAATTAATTTTTTGAGTTTTAAGCCACTCTTCGTTGAACGCCTTGCTCAAGTAAGAACGGCCACCATCTGGGAAAAGCACAAGAATCTTTGAAGGCTTTGTCAGCTTCTCGGAATATTTGATTGCGGCCGCAAGAGCGGCTCCGCACGACGGGCCAACCAGCAAACCCTCGGTTGCCGCAAGATCTCGGCAGGCTTTAAACGATTCTTGGTCAGTGACTTGAACGAAGTCGTCCATATATTGGAAGTGAACGTTGTCGGGCAGCATATCTTCACCGATTCCCTCGACCAGATAAGACGCGGGCGGAGTGCGCACTTCTTTGTGATAGAAAAGATCGTAGAGAATGCTGCCGTGAGGATCGGCGCAGACAATTTTAATGTTCGGATTTTTTTCTTTGAAATAGCGGCCGACCCCGGAAAGCGTTCCGCCGGTGCCGATGCCCCCGACAAAAACATCGATTTGACCATCCATTTGATTCCAAATTTCTGGGGCCGTCGTCTCGTAATGAACTTTCACGTTCGCCGGGTTGTGATACTGGTTCGCCAAGTATGCGCCCGGAGTTTCGGCCACGATTCTTCGCGCGACGCCGTAGTGCGAATTTGGGTCTTCAGGCCCCAACCCAGTCGGCGTCATGATGACTTTGGCGCCGTAAGCTCGAAGCACCGCGCGCTTTTCTTCACTAATTTTTTCGGGCATGACGAAAACGCATTTGTAGCCCTTGAGAAGCCCGACCAAGCCAAGACCAACGCCTGTGTTTCCAGACGTCGCCTCGACGATCGTTCCGCCGGCTTTCAGCTCGCCCTTTCTCTCGGCGTCCTCAATAATAGATAGCGCGATTCGATCTTTTACGCTGCCGCCAGGATTAAAGAATTCAACTTTGCCGAAAAACTCATGCCTGGAATTGGGAGAATTCGGAAAGTTCCCGCGAGGCACACATTTGTTCAATCGAACGATGGGAGTATTTCCAATCGCCGACAAGACGTTATCGTGAATCTTCATTTCGCTGTGCTCCCGCCGGCCTAAGCGAGATCCGCTTCCGGTAATCGGGGCGGTTTAGTTCGTTTTTTAGGCGTGCCGACCGAGTCGTCATGACATTCTAGCAGTCGAAGCGCAAGGCGGAGTTGTTCGGTCGGATCGAGCACGACGGGCTGGCCGAGCGCTTGTAAACTCTGAGCGACTTCCTTCGCGTCGGCGGTGCCCGAAAGTAGCTGGTCAATGATAGGTTCAAGTGCTGCAAGATTTAAAATCGACGAAGATTTCATACCAAAACTGTAGCCCGGCTTAATTCCCAGACTCAAGACTAACGCGAGGCATCCGGGCGCAGCGCATACTCGAGGTCTTTGATTCGGTTCTCGATTGCAGAACGGCAGACGGATGACGTGAACTCATCAACGGCTAACGGCACGTTCATCAACCTACTTTTCTGAAGACACTCTCGATCCAGCTCGACCTCGTGGTTGGAAGGATAACAGAACGTTGGTGGAAGGTTGCTCGCCCGCTGGATTACGCAGGCTCGCTCGCGCTGCCGGACGCGCGCCGACTCGAGAGCGGCGGTTTGCAGCTCCGAAAGCTTTTTCGTGTTTAAAACAGCCTCGTTTTTGGTAACCGCGAGCACATGACCTGACGAAGAAGCTACGCCGAAAAAAATTGATCCCCACAAGACGGGTTTTAGCCAGGTCAACTTCATTTCAGTGCCTCCAAAAAATTGCGAGTGATTGGCCCCAAAAGCAAAATCAGAAATGCGGGAAACATACACAAGAGAAGCGGAATCAGCATTTTTAGAGGAAGCGAATCGACATGAGACTTCATATCGAGTTCGAGCTGCGACTCGAATTCAGTTCGAAGTTCTTTTAAGCTCTGCAGAACAGCTTGGCCCTGAAAAGCAGTTTGAAAAATCTGAAAGAGGTTTTCACGATAAACCGTCTTCGGTCTCAGAAATTGACCAGAGGGCGATTCAACATCGTCAGTTTCGAAACTTCTCAAAAATTCGAGGACTTCAGCTCGAAAGTCCTGCGCCTCGCGTGATGGTGGAGCAGGGTCCGCCACGAGCCAGAACTTAAGGCCATCCCGTACCGATTCACCGCGTGTCACAAACTCTTCGACAGTTCGCAAACAACTTAAGACTGGATTCAAATCGACCATTTAATGTTCCTTCCGCCTCGCCAGACGAAAAAAAGGCCGATGAGGAAAATCGGCAACGAGAGCCGAAGTGAACCTCTCATCGAGGTCCATCCGAACGCCATCGAAGAAAAAACAGCGAGCAAAACATAAATCGTGGTTAAAATGATCGATTGCGCGCGAACTTGCGCCATCGCTTGTACAGACCTACGTCGAAAAATTCGTTCAGTGCGAAGACGCGCTCTCCATCGTTCGAGTTCGAGCAGCTGTGACCGCGACAGAAGATCGATGCGCCGAAGCTCGCGCGCGATTTCGATGAGTCGCAGCGATTTCAATTCTGCTTTTTCGGCTGAAGCGGTGTTTTCTTGTGGTGAAAAAGACACAGAACGAGAGATTTCAAGCCACCTCGGCCGAACCTCGGGCGAAGATTCGGAAGAAATTCGATCGAGAGCCACACCGAGAGAAAGACCTTCTCTCATTCTCATCATGAGACGAGTCAGAATTTCGTCGAGAGAGTCTTCAACCGCTCGATCGCGCCGTTTTGCTAGGAGAATCGATAAAAAAATCGCTGAAGCAAACGGAGCTTGAAGACAGATCCAAAGTTGAAAAAGGCCTGTCGGACGAAAGAAAAGAATCGCGATCGTACTCAATCCCAGACTGCCAGTGACGATTTTCGTCATGTCGATGGCACTCACCACACGCGAGCGCACTTGAATGGCCGCGAGTTGTGCTGCGGACATCATTCCGACAACCGAACACGCGAATATCCCGATCTCGAACACGCTTCTCATCGATCACCTCAAGATTTTCGGAAGCAAAACGCGCGCAAGTTTGTTTCATCGCGCAGTTCGATCGAAAAAAATCTCGAAAGATCTGATTCAAGTTTATTTTTTCTATTGACGATACAATCGGTGAGGTTATCCTTTTCATAAGGAAGTCTTCAGATCACGAAGTGAGTCGCCGTTGGTGACAAGCAGAAGTGGTCAAAATAGGAACTCATCGCAAGGGAGCGCAAGATGGCTAAGAAGAAAGCAACGAAAAAAGCGGCAAAGAAAACAACTAAGAAAGCTGCTAAGAAAAAGACGACTAAAAAAGCGAAGAAGTAGTTCTCGCTTTTTAGAAGGTAACTTCGGAAGCCCTCGAGTGATCGAGGGTTTTTTTTCGCGCGCGGCGCGCGCCCGCTGTGCCGCTCCAGCCTTGGGCTTCAGCTGCTTTCACCGCGCGGGTGGGCGCTGAAAGATTCGTGCTACGAATATTTTTTCTGACGACCGCCGACGCCCGAGCGAATCAAAAAAGCTTCGCCTTAATTCCTTCTTTTTGGAGAAAATTGCGGATCGCAGGCTCGTCCAATTTGTCGAGGCGCCACACCAGGCGATGCAAAAGATCGAGGGTTTTTTGGGCGTCGTCTCCACGAAGTTTCGAGGTCAGGATGATCGCATCGTCGGTAATCTGGGAAACATTGGTGACGATCTTGGTGAATTCTTTGTTCTTCGACGTTCTTTCGAGCAAGACCAGGGTCTTGTTCAGATTGCTGACCAAAGAATTCATCTTTTCGATCGTATCGATGACAGATCCCTCATTTTTTTCGACCATCTCGAGAATTTTTCCGGCTAAACCGTAACTTTGCGAGATCAGTTGATCGATTCGGGGCGGATCTTCGCCGCGAATGAATGATCCTGGCTCGATTTTCGCGGCCGATGATGATCCCGGGCTGATTTCGACGAACTTCTCGCCGATGACCCCCGCCAAGTTGATGAAGAATTTAGAATCGGCTCGTACCGTCGACCAGGCGTCTCGACTGATCGTTAACACAATCGTGAGCTTCACCTCTTCACCAGTAGAAGTTTTTTGATCGGGGCTGAACTCAATAGCGCGGACTTTGCCGACTTTGATGCCCATCACTCGCACGGGAGAACCGACTTCGACCCCGCCCGCAAAGTTGTAGCCGACTCGAACCTCGAAAGACGATGCGAATGGATTGGCGGCTCCGAGGTACCAGACGAAGCCCGCGACAAATACAATCGCCAGAATAAATAGTCCGCCAACTTTTACTTCGGGAGTAAGCCGCTGTTTCAATGCGAGCCCCTTGTCTTGTGCTGCCATCTGGTACCGTCCTTAACCGCTAGTAGAACTGACTAAAAAGATACGAGAGAATGAAATCGAGAACAATGATCGCGACCGATGTCGAAACGACGGCGTTTGTCGTCGCAAGGCCAACACCTTCAGCGCCAGGTCGGCAGCGAAGCCCGCAGTAGCATGCGAAAAGTGGAATGGCGGCACCAAAAACGCTCCGCTGCTCGACGGCGCATCCCTTTCGGCAGGGT
>JALHOI010000139.1:0-531 GCA_022843085.1 Pseudobdellovibrionaceae bacterium | reverse complement strand
GGAATGGCGGCACCAAAAACCCCACCTTTAATGACGGCGAAACACAAATCTTGCCCCGAAACGAACGGCCGACTCATCGAAATGAAGAGACCGGCCGTGTAGCCTAGTTTTAAAATTGACACGGCCATGGCGGCCAGCAAACAAACAACATTTGCGATCAAACTCATGATGGCGCCCGCGATGATGCACGCAACCAGTCGAGGAGCGACCAAAAAACGGATCGGATCAAGACCCAGCATCTGAAGTGCGTCAATTTGCTCGGTCACTTTCATCGAACCGATTTCGGCCGCCATCCCAGCTCCGGCTCGAGATGTCACAAGTAGCGCCATCACGACGGCCCCGAGCTCGCGCAGAATGAGCATGACCGCAAATCCTGGCACCATCGAATCGTTCTGAATGACAAGCTTCATGTGAAAAGAAGCTTCGATGATGGTGACCATCGCGGCCGCACAGACGCAAAGAATGATGATCCAAAGACTTTGAATCGCAACAAAATCGATCTTTCGGATGATATCGGGGATTCGATACGGT
>JALHOI010000138.1 GCA_022843085.1 Pseudobdellovibrionaceae bacterium | reverse complement strand
CTTCTGGTAGTTGCCAAGATAAAGCCCGACTTCGACGAATCGATTTGGAATTCCCACTTCAGCGTAGAGCTCGTCTGCGAACGAATGGATCTTCTTCTGAATCGAAATAAATTTGCCGTTCATCACCGAATAAAGTTCGTCACACACGAGCCCATAGTCGTTAAACCTTCGGCTCATTCGACGATGGTAGCCAGCAAAGTTCTTGTCAGCTCTTAACGGCAGATTTTCGAGCACTTCGAACGGCTCGAGTCTGATTCCGCTGACGTAGAATTTGAGACCATGAACCGAGTCGGTCGCTCGCGCCTGGTCGCAGTAGCAAACAAGTAAGCTGAAAATCGTATTGGCCGAAATGGACGCGAGCTGTGCGGGTGCCTGCACAACGGTCGCTTTCTTCTGCCATTGCTTGCGACAAAAATGTTGGATTTTGAACTTTGGTCGTGCAGCCACTAGGCGGCCGATTGGTCTTGCGAAAGTGCACGGATGTAGTCGTGAAAGGCGCTGCCCGAGCTCGTGATACGAAGACCGTAAGAACGTTCATCGTCGTCGATCCGAGCAATCTCGCCGTGAACAGAGGCTTCAACCGTATCCGAAATTTGAATCGTAAAAGTCACATCGCTGCTTTTCGGTAGAGCACTTTGGTTTGGCGCTAGAATTAAGAACGCTCCGTTTTCAGAGATGTCGACTATTGTTCCCACCCTTGTCGTCGTGCCATTGCCGCTCGAGCGAACGGCGATCACCGTAGGCACGTTCACTGTAAAACGTCGAGCTGTTCTGCGACTCTTTTGAGTATCGTTGTGAAATACCCAACGGTAGTCATCAGTTTCAGGATACATCTCCTCGGTCCGGATCCGCTTGGCTGGCGATACGCGCGACATCATGTCAGTCTGCTTCAGAAATAGTTCTTCGATGAGACTGACTGATTTCAACTGAACCAAACCATTTACGACAGGTGAGTTCAAGTATTCGAAATTTGAATCTGCTTTTGCTTCTTCAAAAAAGAGTCTCACGAAGGCCTTCAGCGATGAAATTCGTTTCGCGTTCGAATTAACCTTTTTTTCGAATCGCTCCATCGTCACGACCAGTGGCACAGTCGGATCATTTCCGGCTGATGGCATCACTCGTGGTGCGGTCGCGCGAATCGGTAAAAAACCAAACATCGCACGGTAGAAGTCGACAGCGACAGGCTGTGTGCCGATCACAATTTTCGAGATCCCGAGATGATTTTTTAGGTATTCGTAGAGGTAGGCCGCTAGATAGTTGAAGGCGCCACTTTTCGGTGCCAGAAATTCATCTGCAATCGCGAGACTTGCGATCTCGGCAACGGCACCATCAGCTGCCGAAAGATGCTCGGCGCACTCGGCGGGCGTAAGAATTTCGGCAATCGGAAAGTCGAATGGGTTGTGGCAAACCACCGTCGCCGTGCAGATCACGACTCCATTTGATTTTCCGACAATCACTGTTGTTTGCGGGGTCATGATTTGGGGAATGACTCTAATTCTAGCTTTGTTGACGAATGCAATTTGGCGTCTCTGGTAAGACTCGTACAACAGGCGCCCGGCTGCCACGAAGTCGTCATTCGATTTGGCAAGACTGATCGTGAAGTTTGCCGGACGCGGAAGCGCCGGGTTCACGGTGCGGAGGATTTCAACCTCGCGGTGGTCATCCAAAAGAAGCTTCAACATATAGGGAGTCTTCGGAAGGAGGCGGCGCTCTCTCAAGTCCGGCCGCACATGAAGATCACGGTTCGACAGCTACCGTCTCAAATGAAGACAAATCGCAGGTGCGGGAGGCCGGGCTAATTGCGTGTGACTGTAAGTCGTACGGGCCAATTTCCCATGACCCACTCGGAAAGCGCAATAATCTGCGAATCACGAGCAACTGCGAAGCAACCGTCGGTCCAGTTTTTTTCCAGACTTTTCTCGGGGTGACAGGTCGTTTGCCGTTCAGGACCGTGAATGCCAATCGAGCTGCCGGTATAGCCCTTTTTGATGTCGCTCAAATTTGGGTAGCCGACAGGAATAAAGATTCCGAAAAGCGTCGAGTGACGAGGGCGACCAATCCAGTACGTGCCGACGGGCGATTGCCGACTGCCTTCGGTCGTTTTACCCAGACCGTTTGCGCCAATTGAGACACGCATCGCGAAATCCGGTTGATCTTTCGAACAGGCAACAAGTGCTGAATTCTTTCTGATGTAGACGAGTTCGTTCGTGCGTCCGGTGCAGATTCCGAAGGGAAGCTCGGTCTCAAGTAGTTCGGTACTCGCAATCGCGTCTGAGGTGAGCGCACAGTTCTGATCGTTCGAGATGAGGCTGTGTCGATAGGCTGCGCGGGCTAGAGAAACATGTTTCTCTGTCAGCACAAGTGGACGCAGCGAAAGTGGGTCTCGGCCGGCCAAAGCAGACTCACAGAAAACCAAAATCGCACCTATGTAAACAAATGCGGCCTGTGCTCTGAATGCCCATGTGTTTGTGAATGCGAACATCGAGCGGCTCCTGCCAATCGTGCCGCTTAAATGCGGCGATGGTAAATTCAGCCGCATAAAGCGGCTTTTGTGTTTTCAGCCGCGTAAAGCGGCTGAGGCCAGCCGAGCCACGCGAATTTTTTGAGTTTGTTGGTCTCGAGTTTTTTGCTTTAAAGTTTGCGATTTCTATAGTTTGCGATTTCTATAGTTTGCAATTGTAGACGACGTCTTTAACTTTAAGAGTTGCGATTCGGCTTTGACCGATTGTCCTGTCATGGAACAGCGAGAAAGTGACGCTGCCATCGACTTCATTGCACAAATGCCCACCAGCAACAAACGAGTGAACGACGATTGCTCCGCCGAACGCTTTGATGTTCGTCTCCGGCGCGTTTGCACCGCATGTACCAAGCATCTCCGACGTCACTGAGGCGCCTTCCGAGACGAAATTGTCGCGAAGATAATTGACAAACTTTACGTTAAAAACTTGACCATTCTGGTCGTGCGCGGCCCTGCAGGTCATATTTTGGTCGACCGGCTTTGATGCGCCCTGCATCCCGTTGTCATCGGATCTCATTTCGCGAGCAAAAACGACGGTAGCGGTAATCAAGGTTAGGGCAGCTGCAAAAAGAGCGAGCGCGATGCGCTCAAGAGAGAAAAGCTGAGACATAAAACCTCCAAAGGTTGCGCAGGGGAAGATAAGCGAGGTTTAAGCCAGTCCATTGAGCGTTCAAGTGTAGTTGGCCAGAACCTCCCGGAAATCTCTTCAGAGTGGTGACAGACCGGACCGACAAAGTTACATTGCTCTCATGTTTGATTCATTGAGCGACAAGCTTCTCGGAAGTCTTAAGAAACTGCGCGGTCAGGCCAAGATCTCGGAAGAGAATATTACGGAGGCCATTCGGGAAATCCGCATGAGCCTGCTTGAGGCTGATGTTAATTTCAAGGTCGTCAAACAATTTGTCGATCGGGTTCGTGAGAAGGCTCTTGGAGCTGAGGTTCTGAACGGTGTTTCGCCAGGTCAACAGTTCGTTAAAATCGTACACGACGAACTCGTCACCGTGCTTGGCGGTGAGGCTGTAGAACTCGATTTAAAAAGTTCAGAAGGTAAGCCCGCGATCGTCATGATGGTCGGTTTACAAGGAGCTGGTAAAACGACGACGTCGGCCAAGCTCGCACTTTTTATTCGGCAGAAGTACAAGAAAAAGCCCGGCCTGATTCCAGCTGACGTTTATCGTCCGGCTGCGATTGAGCAGCTCAAAACACTTGGCAAGAGCCTCGATGTCCCGGTTTTTCCCTCATTGGCGAGCGACACGCCCGAGCAGATTTTAGAGAAGTCTTATGCGTGGGCGCGAGAAAACTTAGTCGAAGTCATGATTCTCGATACAGCAGGTCGTTCACAGATCGACGACCAATTGATGAACGAGCTCTCGAGACTTCAGACGATTGCGGACCCCCGCGAAATTCTGCTCGTCGCCGACGCTATGCTCGGGCAGCAGTCGGTGGCAGTCGCAGAAGGCTTTCACGGAAAGCTGACTCTGACAGGCTTAGTTTTAACGAAAGTTGATGGCGATGCGCGCGGTGGCGCCGCACTCTCGATTCGAGAGGCGACGGGTATACCAGTGAAATTTCTGGGCGTTGGAGAAAAAACTGACGCCCTTGAGGTTTTTCATCCAGATCGCCTAGCAAGCCGAATTCTCGACATGGGCGACGTTCTTTCGCTGGTCGAAAAAGCTCAAGAGATGGTCTCGGAAAAAGAGGCCCTAGCTTCTGCCAAAAAAATTGCCAACAAACAGTTCACGGTTGAAGACTTTCTCGCGCAAATGCAGATGATGAAGAAGATGGGCGGCCTCGAAGGCGTTCTCGGTATGTTGCCTGGCATGGGGCAAGCGATGAAGCAGCTGAAGGATCAAACTAAACCCGATGACGAGATGAAACGCATCGAAGCGATCATTCGCTCGATGACAAAGTCTGAGCGCCACGATCACCGAATTTTAAATGGTTCACGGCGAGCTCGCATTGCCAAAGGGTCTGGTACGCAGGTTTCAGATGTGAATAAGTTCATCAAGAGCTTTGAACAAAGTCAGAAGGCGATGTCCCAGCTCATGAAAATGGGAATGGGTGGAATGGGCGGGCTCTTCGGCGGAGGCGGCAAAGCGGGTGGTCCTGGAGCTATGCCGGGCGGTTTTCCGGGCGGAATGCCTTCGGGAAGGCCGGGCGGGCGGCCCGGTGGGCGTGGCGGATTCGGGCGCTTTTAGCTTGCCAAGGCTTTGAGTCAAAGGTAACCATTTCGGGTTCCGAGACGATCCGCCCATGAAGGTATTTGCACATCGCAGATTCTGTAGGCGGCCTGGCTACTTGCCGGGACAACCCGTTACGGAGTGGAGAATTCATGGTCGTTATTCGATTGGCTCGCGGCGGTTCTAAGAAGCGCCCAAAATATAGAATCACAGTTGCAGACTCTCGCCAGTGGGTAAAAGGTAAGTTTCTTGAAGTGATCGGAAACTACAACCCAGCTCCTCGAGGAACAGAAAAAAAGCTGACTATCGATCTCGACAAAGCTCACGCGTGGATCAAGCTTGGCGCACAGCCGACTGAGCGAGTTCGCTCATTGCTCCGTGATGCTGCAAAACCTCAGGCTTAGTCGAATATCGAATTGCAAGCCCCAGGGGCTTGACCGAAAGGCAAGGTATTTACGTGGCTTCTGATCCTTCGAACCTTCGCGACCTGATCGAATTTATGTCAAAAGCTCTTGTCGACTTTCCGGACGACGTCGACGTGAAAGAGGTTGTTCACGAGCAAACTACGAAGTTCGAGCTTCGAGTGAATAAGCAGGACTTGGGCAAAGTAATTGGAAAACAGGGTCGCACGGCGCGTTCGCTCCGAACGATCTTAATGGCTGCTAGCACGAAGCTCGACCGCCGATCGGTTCTTGATATCATCGAGTAATCATACTCGAACGGTGCACGTGTGATGATCGCTTTGCGATTAATCGTATCGAGTAGCTACACTTTAACCAGTAGCTACACTTTTAAGAGGGCAAGCGTAGAGCTTGCCCTTTTTAATTTTGAATAAGTTTTCGGAGGAATTGAAGATGGCAGATAAGAAAAAAACATCGCACTCACAGCCTGGTGGTGTTCCTGTCGAGGATTCCTCGGATCATCGTTCTGGCGCGGTTGCCGGTGATGTTTCTGATGACATTGCCGGCGCGTTTCGTGTTGTTGGACGCGTCAAAGATGCGCACGGGTTGAAGGGCGAAATCTGGGTCGTGTTATTTGCGGGCACGGCGGATTGGCTTGAAAGCATGAAAGACGAGGGGATCTATCGGCTATCAAAAAAGGAATCGCTCGCGGGCTTGAGTGAATCAGACCTTAAGCAGTTTCCGATCAAAGGAGCACGAGCCCACAAAAATGGTGTCATTTTACAAAGCACTTTGGTGAAAGACCGAACGGCCGCGGAGGCGTTTAAGGGGTACTTCTTAACGATTCCAGCCGATTTTTTGGTTTCAGATGAGGGCGATAGCTACTTTTTGACGGAGCTCGAGGGCTTTCGCGTGCTTGAGGAAAAGCGAGAGATCGGAACTATCATAGGATTTTCACATAACGGCGCTCAAGATCTTCTGATTGTTTCGCTTGTGAAGGGCGCCCGCGAGGGTGTCAATGCGAAGGACGAAATCGAAATTCCCTTTGTCGAAGAACTCGTACCGGAGGTCGACGAGATTGAAAAAGTCATTCACGTCGATTTGCCGAATGGCCTGATCGAAGTTCAGCTTGGATTAGATGGCGAAACTGGCAACGAAGGCGACGAGCCAACTGAGCCCGGCGACGCCGACGAGCATGAAGATGATCTGGAAGCCGACGGCGGTGATCGGTTCGACAACGAAACCGATCCGCGTAAACATTGAATGAGAGCATCAGATAAATGCGCTGCACGACAGATAGAGACGAGCCCATGCAGATCTCGGTAGTGACACTTATGCCTGAATTTGTTCGCTCGGCGCTGAGTTTTGGAGTGATTGGCCAGGCCTTAAGCGAAGGACGGTGGGCCCTTGACCTTGTCAACCCTCGCGAATTTACGAATGATGTTCACCAGACCGTTGACGATCGCGTCTTCGGGGGTGGCGACGGAATGCTGATGATGGCCGAACCCCTGGCTCGTGCGATTGAAAGAGTTCGGGCCGACAAGCCCGCATCGAAGGTCATTCATTTGTCGCCCCGCGGGATTAAGTTTACGGATCGGATGGCACGGGAATGGGCAAAAAAAGGCGACCCATTGGTCTTTGTCGCCAGTCGCTACGCCGGAGCCGACGAGCGTTTCATAAGGGAGTTCTGCGACCTCGAGGTTTCTGTCGGCGATTTTGTTGTGAGTGGCGGAGATTTACCGGCGGCACTTTTAGTTGATGCCGTTTTAAGACACGTGCCCGGTGTTCTCGGCAACCAGGCTTCGGCAGAGCACGATAGTTTTTCAGACGGAATTTTTGAAAGCGCTCAATACACTCGTCCACGCGAATGGCGCGGTCTGGATGTCCCGTCTGCACTTGTGACAGGTGATCCAATTATCGTTGATCAGTGGCGTTTTTTGGAGGCGCTGCAGTCCACAATAGAAAAGCGTGCAGACCTAATTGAAGCGCTTGGGTTTAGTCGGCAACGCGCCATTTCGACTAAGATTCAGGCCATCGACTTGCGCGCTCAGAAAGAGCTTCGTGCCAAACACGACGAACGGCCGCAGGCGACTCTACGCCGGCAAGCGAACAACGACATCCTGGGATTGGTTAGGGCGATATCAAAACCGTGGGAAAGGCTCATGATGAGCGCCGATGAGCGCCGTGAGAAAAGTTCCGACAAGTCGGGTACTCCGCGATGAAAATCGCGATCGGCCTCGTTCACTACCCGATTCACGATCGGCACAAAAAGATCGTCGCGACTAACGTGACCAATCTCGATGTTCACGATATCGCGAGAGCATCGCGAGTCTTTGGTATTTCAAAGTACTACGTCATCCATCCAATGGCCGATCAGCGAGCTTTTGTTGCGCGAATGCTTGATCACTGGCGGGTTGGAGACGGCGGTCAATTCAATCCGATGCGTAAAACGGCTCTCACCATGGTCGACACAATGGAGAGCGTCGAGGCCGCGATCGCGGATTGGAATGAAATTGAAGGGCGAACGGATCGACCTTTGGTTGTGTCGACACATGCTCGGGCTCTCGATGGGGTTCCGATGGTCACTTTCCGCGAGATGAGAGCTAAAATCGAAACCGCGGGACCAGAGGAGCGTCTATTTTTGATCTTCGGCACCGGGTTTGGCCTTACCGAAGAGTTTATGCGCGGCTGCGATCTTCTGCTCGAGCCGGTTCGTGGGGCCCCGCCTGACGATTACAGGCATTTATCTG
>JALHOI010000137.1 GCA_022843085.1 Pseudobdellovibrionaceae bacterium | reverse complement strand
TGCTCTTCCGATCTCCGCGCGCGAATTGTTGCGCTTGGTTTGCGACCTCGGCTTTTTCGCCGCCGCAGATGTGCCGAAACCGCACGAAGGCCAACCGCTCCCACGCTTCGCCGTGGTAGCCGTAGTGATTCTCAAATTGTGAAATTGTTGGAATCATCGGCGAGGCTGAGCCGCCCGGCCGGAGCGCCAAGTCGACGCGGTGGCAGAAGCCCCACTCGTCAGCGGCGTTCAAAATTCGCACAAACTCGCGCGCTTCTTTGAGAGGCGCATCGCCGCTGTCGGGCCGAATCAACATCAGGTCGACGTCGCTTGAAAGGTTTAATTCCTCGGCACCTAGTTTGCCGAGAGCAAATATAGCGACGTCAGTCTGGTCAAGACCCGACTGCGTGCGCGCGAGCTGGATGTGATGATTGGCCGCCTGACTCCAGCCGTAGCAAATTTCTTCGTCGGTTGCCCTATTGTGAAAAAGGGCCAGCGACGATTTCAACCATGCTTCATGACGACTTAGCTTAAGCGCTTGAAGCGGTGTGAGCCCGGCTCGCTCTGGTGTCCTTTCGAGCAGGCCAAGATATCTCGAAACGGCGGGCCACTGCTTCGCCGCTTCGAGTTCTTGCTCGGAGTAAGAGCCGAGTTCGGGAAGAGCTTTAATCAAAAGCTGGAGACCAATGGGGTTTGAAATACTGATGGCTGTCGAACGTGATGCGTTTTTCGGTCTCGCCGTCGGTCGTAACAATATAGAGCTGGTTCGCACCGGTTCGATTGCTGACAAACAGAACGTTGCGACCGTCTGGCGAGTAGCTTGGGTCTTCGTTATCAGCCCTTTTGCCGTTCGGCTTTTTCGCTGAGGTAAGTCGAATCATGTCAGAGCCATCTGCATTCACGGTGAAGATATCGAAATGGCCTTTGTCAGAGCCTGCGAAAACAATGCGCTTTCCGTCGGGCGACCATCGCGGTGACGAGTTATACTCGCCCGCAATCGTTATCTGCTTCACGCCAGTGCCATCAGAATTCATTGTGAAGATGTGCGGACGACCATTTCGGTCCGACGAAAACGCGATTTTACTTCCGTCGGGACTTACCGAGGGTTCGACGTTTAAGGCTCCTCGAGGACCATTCGTAATTCGTTCGAGTGTTTTGCCGTCGAGTGACATTTTGTAGAGGTCGGGATTACCCGAATTTGAAATCGTCAGCAGGATGTGTCGATTGCTTGGAGTGAATGTCGAGCCTGAATTGATGCCCTTGCGATATGAAACAAGAAAGCGGCGACCCGTGCCGGTGTCGTAGGTGAAAAGATCGAGATTTCGTCGTTTTTCATTCGCGTGATAAGCGAACGCCGAGTAAGCGATCATTTTTCCATCAAAAGACCATGAGGGTGACTGTGCGATCGATTTGTGTGTCGAAACTTGTTGAGCATTTGCGCCGTCCCAATCCATCACAAAGATTTCTTTTTGGTTAGGACGCGTGCTTCGTGAGGTCACGATTCGTGAAAGAAACATTCCACGGCGACCCGTTAATTCTTTCAGGACATCGTTAGCGAAAGTGTGCGCAATGGTTCGAACTTCAGACGTTTTGCCTTTGTAGGTCTTGCCCAGGACAAGTTTCGCTTGGGCGACATAATAGGTATAAGTATCAACCGTAACATTATCGCCGGTAACCCTGTAGCCGACGCGCACCAAAAATTCGGTACCGATCTGCTTCCAGCTTTCGTACTTAAATCCGTCAGCCTCTTCGCCCGCAGGCTTGAGCCCCATCTTCGCTACGTTTTCAACGAACGCGGCTGCTTTGATGAATTCAAAGTAACCACTCGTTTCCATATCGTTTCGAAACACATCGAAAAGATCTTTTCCGATTCTGAGATGTGCGGGATTTGTGCCTGAAACACCTTGAAACTGAAACGGAGGAACCGCCATCAAGCTTTTTTTGAAATTCGCATCGGTGATACGAATGTACGCGCCGGATGTTGAAGGTGCAGCAGTCGACTCTTGGGCTCGAGTTTCGAATGAGAAAAAAAGCGCCGAGCTTAGAGCCAAAACAAATGATGAGACTAAGAGTTTCGCAAGCGGTGTTACATAAGACATTTGGTTCTCCTCAAGTCGTACGCAGGTCAGTCTGTCGTAGAATGGCCGCTGTCGCTAGCGGAATCCATTCGGTTCTAGATCAAGCTCGACGCCTTGATTGGCAAGGATGCCGTGAAGCGATTCGGGCGGCGGCGCAAAAGGCATCGAACGTTCAAGTGCACTTAAAGCCGATTCGTCGAAGACGTTGTTTCCTGACGATTGCACGATTTGTTTTTTTAGAACCGCACCCGTTTTGTCGATCATCAGCACAACTTTTACTCGAAGCTTTGCATTCGCTAAAAACTTAGGGGGACGCCACTGGTTTTTGATTCTCGCTTCAAGGTCATCGAGATACTTTGCATGATCGAGGCGAGTTAGACCTGACAAGGAATTGCCTTTTGAGAGCTGGTTTCCTCGAACGACGGCTTGTGCCGCTTTCGCGTCGTTCAGCGCTTTGTTTGCCGCTTCCGAGCGGGCAAGACGATCGAGTCTTGCCATCGCCTCAAGTCGCTTCAAAGCCGCATCTTGATTTTTTTTCTGCTGCTTGGGGTCAGGTTTTGTAGGCTTCAGAACCACTGGTTCTGCAGCTTTTGGAATTTCTTTGACGACGGGTGGCAGCTCTTTTGAAGCCGCCGCTGATGGAGGCGCTTCAGTCGCTGCGGGTTGCTCGATCGGCGGAGGCAACGCAGCCGCTTTTTCGGGAAGGCCTACAATGTCGACACGGATTGCGCTTTCAAGTCGAAGCGGTTCAGACGGAAAAAAATAAGCTCTTACCGTTAGAAAAAAAATTAGCACGACGTGGACGATAGCTGACGTGATCAAAGCGGGTTTAAAATCGGCTGATTCGATTCGCGCCAAGCTAAGGGCCTTTCGGAAGCGTCACAAGCCCGATGTTCGTGATTCCGGCAGCTCGAATTTCAGCCATAGTTTCGGCAACGAACCCGTAGTCGACCGACTTATCGGCCTGAAGATAAATTTGTTTGTTGGGCCGTTTCTCAAATATGGCGGTCAGACGAACACGTAGGTCGGAGGCCGCGATTGCAACTCCACCAACAGTAATTTTTTTGGTCCTTGTAATGACAAGAACGAATGGCTCTTCTGAGGTTGAAACTCCCGAGGCCGCTGTCTCGGGCAATTGAATTTCAAGCCCTTGCTGCATCATCGGTGCAGTGATCATAAAGATGATGAGAAGCACCAGCATCACGTCAACAAGTGGTGTGACATTGATCTCACTCATAACCGCGCGGCCTTTACCGCGGCCGCCGCTCGACATTGCCATTGCTAGGACTCTTTAAAAAAGTTGCGCTTCGCAACGTTTAAAAAGTCAGAGCCGAAGCTTGCGACTTCCATCTCAATTTTGCGTACTCGGCCGACGAAGTAGTTGTAGCCAGCGACGGCAGGCAACGCGGCAAAGAGCCCGATCGCAGTCGCGAACAGCGCTTCAGAAATACCTGGCGCGACGACGGCTAAGCTTGCAGAACCGCTGGACGCGATCTGTTGAAACGAGGTCATGATGCCGAGCACAGTTCCTAAAAGCCCGATGAAAGGAGCCGTGCTGCCGACCGTTGCGAGGAAGCTTAAATTTGCTTCGGCCCGAGCGATTTCTGCGTCGGTTGACTTGCGAATCGTACGTTCGAGGTTATCGAGTCCGGTCAGCCGAGTACCCGCATCAGAACCGATGTCTCCGCTGCGAGTTCCTAGACTTTTTTCAGCGATGCGCTGCAATTCTTGAAAAGCAGCAAGAAAAACCCGTGCAACATTTGAAGATGGGTAATCTTTTGCCTTAGCGCCCATTTCTTAAAGCGACGGTGACTTCCAGAACGTTTCAACGAAAAGCTCGTTGGCGGCTTGCATGAGAGAAAGCTGCCGACGTTTCGTGATAATGATGGCCCATGAAATCACGCTGAGAATCAACATCAGCAATAGCAGGCCCTGAACGACAGGGCCTGCGCCCAGAACTCCATCGAGTATTCCGGTTTTGACAGCTAGTTTCGGTGTCGCGGCCATGCGTGCTCCTTAAAAAATTTCGAACTGGCAAAAATTTCGAACTGAGAAATTCCAGTTCAGGCTATTCTCGGATGCACCTTAGAATCAAACATCATCTCGGCAAATCACAGTCGTATCGACTCGAGAACCTCAAGCGTTTCAAAGATGACACCGTCGTAGCCTGCGTTCAGTAACTCTTGTGCGGCCTCAGTGGTGCGTGTCGGTCCTGCGTAACGCTTAAGTTTTCGACGATGCGCTTCTCTGAGAGTTGCGCTGCGCAACCGTGCGACAAATTTTCCGTCCCTTATTTCTTCGATCGCTGAAACAAGCACGTCGGCCTTGAGATCCATCAGGCCGTCAAGTCCAAGTGTCGAGAGAATTTCGATCTGAATCAACGTTGCTTGGCTTGATCCGTAAAGTCCGCGCGGCTCGCCTTGACGAAGCTCCTTCAAATTTCCATCGCTTTCGGACTGAATTAGAATTGACGAGAGTTCGAGCGGCTTTTCATCACCCCAAATCTCGAGAATTTTTTTTGAAAGGCCAGGCCGTCTTGAGATGAGGTTGAGAATAACGAGTCGGTTTTTGATCTCGGCATAGAAGTCTTCAAGATGAAACAGACCCGCCTGCTCACATTCTCTGCGAGACGCGATTTCAATCGGTTTTCCCTTCGCTAAGCCGCTCGGCAAGGTTTCGCCGCTGCTGACAACAAGCTGATTTTCGCCGCCAAGACGTACGTCGAGCCAAAGTGCTGTCGCGAAACTTTTTTTAAGGGCATCGTTTGGCTTCCCATCAGTTTTCATCAGGGTCGCCGCTTCGGCCGGTGAGTCGGCTCGAAGAATTAAAAGCTTTTGTCCGTCGCCGTGGGCTTTTGCGAGAAAGGCATGCTCAAAAGGCGTCTTCAGCGGCTTCGATTCAGCTTTCGTTCGCAAGTAAAACCAAGTGAGCGCAAAGGCGGCAAAGAGACTTGCGACCACAACAAAAACAGAACTAAGGCTTCGGTTCATATTTGGTAAGACTCCAAAACGACTGTGGTATTCAAAAACTTCCCATCGCAGATACCTCGGTTGAAATAAGACTAAAAAAGACCGAGTTTAATTGCCGGGGTCGGGGTTTTCGTTTAGTTTTCATTTTCGCAAGACGTGGGCGAGGTGGAGATATGAACCGAATTCATCGAAAAGTCGAGTACGCGTTGATCGCACTCAAGCATATGAGAGGCAAAAATCCCGGTGAGCGCACAACCGTGAAGGACATGGCGACTCAGTACCGCTGTCCTCACGACGTTTTGGCTCGCGTTCTTCAGACTCTGGCAAGTCGCGGAGTTCTGAAATCCGAGCAGGGCGTGCATGGTGGTTACTTGATCGCGAAGGATTTGAACCGAGTTTCGTTCTACGATTTGCTCGAAATGATTCTTGGCCCGATGGAGGTCGCCCGCTGTCTTCAGGAACCAACCGCGAGCGCGGATTCTGACCCCAAGGCGCCTTTCGCGAACGACGAAGCGGCGGTTTGCGAATTGCGAGAAACCTGCAACATCGTCTCGCCAATTCAACTCTTGAATCGCAAAATGTCTGAATTTTATCGCAACCTTTCGGTCGCCGAGTTGATCGAGGCCGGGCGATCTCTCAAGTCGCGCGAGAGCGCGAAGGTGAATGGAGCCCAGCTGTGAGCCAAGCACTTCCTGGCGATCTTGAATACAAGCACGGCTTCGTCACCGAGATTGCCACTGACGCGATTGCGAAAGGCTTAAGCGAAGATACGATTCGACTCATTTCTGCGAAGAAAAATGAACCTTCGTGGATGCTTGAATATCGTCTGAAAGCCTACAAGCTTTGGCTGACAATGGACGAGCCTGTTTGGGCCGATTTGCAGTACCCGAAAATAGATTATCAAAATATTATTTACTACTCGGCGCCGAAACAGGCGCCAGAAAAAAAACAGTCGCTCGACGAGCTTGATCCTGAACTTCTCAAAACATTTGAGCGGCTCGGTATTCCGTTGTCTGAGCAAAAGCGGATCTCTGGAGTCGCGGTCGATGCCGTGTTCGATTCAGTGTCGGTTGGGACAACTCATCAGGCTGAACTCGCTCGACACGGCGTCGTCTTTTGTTCGATTTCTGAGGCCGTACACACGCATGCCGATTTAATCAAAAAATATTTAGGCTCGGTGGTTCCGACGAGTGACAATTATTTCGCTGCTTTGAACGCGGCTGTTTTTACTGACGGTTCGTTCGTTTACATTCCGAAGGGTGTGCGTTGCCCTCTCGACCTATCGACGTACTTCCGAATCAACGCATCCGAAACGGGGCAGTTCGAGCGTACGTTGATTATCGCTGAAGAACGTTCGTACGTGAATTATCTCGAAGGGTGCACAGCCCCACAGCGCGACGAAAATCAGTTGCATGCGGCAGTCGTTGAACTCGTTGCGATGGACGATGCCGAGATAAAGTATTCGACTGTTCAGAACTGGTACACCGGCGACAAGAATGGGCGAGGCGGAATTTACAACTTCGTCACGAAGCGTGGAAAATGCCAGGGTAAAAATTCGAAGATCTCGTGGACACAGATTGAATCTGGTTCGGCCATCACTTGGAAGTACCCGAGCTGTATTCTCTTGGGCGAGGGCTCGCAGGGCGCATTTTATTCGGTCGCTCTGACTCACGATCACATGCAAGCTGACACCGGCACGAAGATGATTCACATCGGAAAAAACACGAAGAGCACAATCCTATCCAAGGGTATTTCAACGGGGCACTCGCGCAACAGCTACCGTGGGCAAGTTAAAATCATGCCGTCTGCAGAAAATGCGCGCAATTATTCACAGTGCGATTCGATGCTAGTCGGCGGCAATGCCTCGGCGAACACTTATCCTTACATGGAAGTGAAGAATAAAACAGCAACGCTTGAGCACGAGGCGACGACGTCGCGAATCAGCGAAGATCAGTTGTTTTATCTGCAGTCTCGCGGCCTCGACAAAGAAGCGGCAATTTCTATGCTGGTTAACGGATTTTGCAAAGATGTATTCAAGCAGCTTCCGCTTGAGTTCTCGGTTGAAGCCGTAAAGTTGATTGAAATGAAATTAGAAAATTCGGTTGGGTAGGGCGAAAGAAATTATGGCGTTAAACGCAACAGGGCTTCTCAAGGTTGAAAATCTGCACGTGAATATCGGCGATAAACCGGTCTTGAAGGGTCTCGATCTAACAGTTCGTCCTGGCGAAGTTCATGCGATCATGGGGCCAAACGGTTCGGGTAAGTCAACCCTGTCGAAGGTTCTTGCGGGCCACCCCGACTACAAAGTCGTCGCGGGTACGGTGACGTACGAAATCAATTTCGAAATGAAAAACCTGCTCGAGCTTGAGCCTGACCAGCGCGCCAAAGAAGGGGTTTTTCTCGCGTTCCAGTACCCGATCGAAGTGAACGGCGTATCAAACGAACTCTTTTTGCGAACATCATTCAATGCCATCTGCAAGCACCAGGGCGTTGAAGAGATGAACGAAACTCAGTTCGCGAACTTCTTGAAGACTAAACTTTCGATTGTAGAGATGGATCCAAAGTTTCTCGATCGCGGAGTTAACGTAGGTTTCTCGGGCGGAGAAAAAAAACGGAACGAAATTTTACAGATGGCCGTATTGTCGCCGCGCCTAGCGCTGCTCGACGAAACCGATTCGGGTCTTGATATCGACGCATTGCGAATTGTTGCGAACGGAGTCAACAAGCTGCGAACGCCGACAAACGCAGTTGTTCTGGTCACGCATTACCAAAGACTTCTTGAATACATCGTGCCCGACTTTGTTCATGTGTTAGCCGACGGCAAAATCATTGAAACCGGTGATAAATCACTG
>JALHOI010000136.1 GCA_022843085.1 Pseudobdellovibrionaceae bacterium | reverse complement strand
GTTGAAAACACGAACCACGCCGCGTCCCGTGTTGTTTCTCATATTTTCGCGCGGTCGAACCACCGTTACGGAGCGGCAGGTTGCTACTTTGATATTAAATCGACACCTGATGACAAGTTAAAAACGGTGAATGAGTTTGGAATTTTGCTAGCCTTCTATTCAATGAGCTCAATGAGCCGCTTGCTGACGCAGCTTTGCACCTAGGGTCCGTTGACACAACGAACTGAAAAGACGACGAGGCGGTAGTTGTAGTGGATTTCGCCGTAGAAGCCATCGAAACGAACAGCATAGTCAGAGCTGTCTGGTTTGACTGAGGAGGACCAAAACCCATGGTGAGACAAGCCGGGTAGTAAATTTGTTTTACGATCTGAAAGGTAAGGACTGTAGAGATGTGTTGTGTTTTTACCCAAGTATTTTGCCAACTGTTCGAATTCTTCCTTCGTTGGCAAACGGGCCCCAGCTTCTTTACAATATTTGTCAGCCTCATACTGATTGAAGAGTCTGCTATTGATCCCATCTTGGGCCAGCACGATGCTGCCCCAGATAAGGCCTGATGGATCTTTGTAAGCTTCACCTAGCTCTGGGTGTGAGGTATCGCGTGTAAACACAGCGCCTGTTCGTGAAACTCTGTGGCAGGCATCTGCTTGACTACTGTCAGTCTGGCACGCCGTGTTTGAGCCAGAGAGAGGTTGTGTTGCGAGAGCATTTTGGCCTGCGGAAAGCAGACTTAATAAAAAGGCTGACAGAAAAAGTTTCGACATGACCTGCTCCGATAAAGGCGATGATCGCAGTTGAATTTAAATTTGTGAACGATGACGGGCTCAACCTACCGAGTTTTTCTCCGAAATCCAACAGTCACAGAAGCGCCGAGAAGGCAGTTTGAGCTGACAAAAAAATTCCCATAAAACCCAGGCGTTAGCTAAGCCAATCGCGGATGTCGAGGCCAGCGTGAGCTTTTGACGATCGTTTCAACCGCGCTTCAAAGCGGTTCGGATGAGAGCGCCAAAGTTCCTGAATGAGTGGTACGTCGGCCGGGCGTCACAATGGACCAGTCTCAATAGATTCATTGTTCTGACTAATTCGCTCGTGGAATCAACCCTAGTTTTTTGCCGTGAACGATTGGTTTTTATTCAACGGTTCAGTGCCCACTCTTCGAAAATAGATTCAATTCGGGTCATGTCGTTGATCACAGCGAAGAGCCGTTGCTAGCTTCATGGAAACTCAAAAAAACAATCTCCACTTTACGAACGGGAAACAAACTTATGAAAACGGTGTTGCTACTCATTTTTTCTTTCGCGAGCTCGGCAGTTGCGGCGCCTTCACTTGTTCCAACGCCGGCACGGATAAAACCGAATGCTGGAGACCACGCAATCTGCGTACTCAAAATCGACGCTAGCGAACAGCAGATTCCATACACGCCATACGGTTCGTATGAGCTCGAATTGAGCACGACTGTTGTAATCGTCACGTCACACAAGGTCGGCAACAAAATTCTCGCGTCGGCGAACGTACTCCAAGAGAAGGGTACTGACGGCGTTTATACGAAAAGCACGTCTACGGGCTTGTTTGACCTTCGCAAAGGTCACGGTACGCACTTGATGACAGTGAACGACGGAAGCTCGAAACACATTTTCGTGCTCTGCACAAAAAAATAGTGTCGAAGATGGTTCTATGAGAGCTGCGAAACCGCACCGTACACTTGCGACGGCAATCGCTTGATTGCATGAGTCTCGCCGTGCTTAAAGCTCTTCCTGCTCGCCGAACGATCATAAGACTTTCGCTTAAAGACCGCGCTGCCAATCTGCAATGCGCGGAATAAAGTATTATCGTTCACTCGTCTCATTACAGTGCTTGCGGATCATGTTTTCTCGGTCGCCAGCATAGCCATCGTTCCAAATCAGATATAACTCGGGTCGACCGGAGCCGTCGGCGAAGACACATCGACGAGGGCGCCGCTTGCATCAAGCAACAACATGCGACGCTGGCCGTACGGGAGATCTCGAGGCTCCTCGACGATGTCCAACTTTAGCTTTCGAGCTTTTAAATACGCCTTTTCGACGTCATCGACGACAACGGTAATCATGACCCCGCGTGGAGTTTTTTGATGCGCTTTCGGAACAAATTCGCTCGTGCGCTTCATCACGCCAAGTTGTCCGCCATCGGGAGCTTTCAAGCTGACGAACCAGTCGTTTGCGAACTCGACCTTGAAGTCAAAAAGCTTCTCGAACAGACGTCGGGTGGCCCTGAGATCGTCAGTTAAGAGACTGGTCATCAATGGCGAAGCTCCTTGTTTGAATTGGCCTTCAACTGTGAGTCGAATTTCAAAGTTCGCGTCAGGCTTTCACATTCAGTTTCGCTGATTTCTGATATTTGTGAAGTTGAAAGATTGCGACTTTGAGGACAGACAAAACCGAAGTTTGTTTGAAGCCGACTGTTCGTTGATGACTGCCTCGTGAGAAGACGACAGCTTCGAAAGGCTCGCCTTTTCCGTTGTGAGGTGTGTTCGCTCAACTTCTGATATTTGAAGGATCTCACCCACGTCAAAGGCTCCGAAGTCGGGCTCGGTCGGAGCCTCTAAAAAAATATCATCTTGCGGAATCTAGTTTTCTGCTACAGGCGCGACCGCCCACAAGTCGTTTCAGAATAAAGAATACCAAGGCTATTGTTGAACCGGACAACCCTCGCCGTTGGCACTACATGCGCCTGAGCCGCTGAGAATGCTAGTGCCGACCGTGTTTGCATAGATAGCGGTGTTCACCGAATTGGTCAGAGAAACGGCCTGCGCCTGTGTATAGCTGCTGGTCGAGGCTGCGGATGCCAAACTCAAACTCGTTTGAGCAGCGATCACTGCATAGGTGGCGTACTCTCGAGCAGTACTTGCATACCAGCTGCCTACGAAGGGCACGTTTGCGTAGCTATTCGCAAAGCCTTGGTAGTAGCTAGCCGTCGACGCATGCGCTGATGCCGCTTGCGCAGCTCCCGCAGCAGAGTCAACCCAGGCCTGCGCGTTCTGTGCCTTCGCTGGAAAATTGAAGCCTAGAACAGCGACTGCGATTAATAACAATGATCTCATCTTTTTGTCCCCCGACATTGTGGGGCCTTCTTCGTTGACTAGAGACATGCGAAGCAAGCGGCCGGCCAAAGATTTCGTCATCGTCGAAGCGCCGAGTCGATATGAGCGAGAGGCATGTCTATGATTCCGACATAAAAAATTTCGCGCGAAACGCAAACCATCGGAACCGATCGGTTTCGCGGAGTGATGGCGTTGATTCATACAGTTGCCTAACTTTTTTGATTTTTCTCATTTCTAGAATTTTTCGTACCTTCTTGAGATTCTTGGTCGTGCAAACTGATCTCACTGCCCGCTGCTGCGCCAATAAAATTTGTAGCTGCCATCGCAACCGAGATCTTCTAATCGATGTCGATCCAGGCGGCGCCTTTGAAGCCAGCGGCCTCGATCTCCTCCGCAAAGTCCCTTGTCATGATGGCCTTGCCCTTGAGGCTTTTAACCCGGAACAGTCGCCGGTCGGCTGGCACGCGAGCCGGATCAATCTCGAGGTGTTCGACGTAGAGTAGGCTCGAGGAGTCAGAGGCCGACCAGGTAACCTGAGACGTATCGAAGTTGATGCAGTCGACAGGCTCGACGAGGTGTACAATGAAATGTGGGTGCGGCAAGGCTTTGCCGCTGTGGTCGAAGATCGTTACGGGCAGGTACTCGATTTTAGCGGGCGAGCGTGCCTCGATGAAGTCCTTCAGTGGCTTCGAGCAAACGAGCATGCTCTCAACATTAATGTAGCTGTCGACGGGAAGCGTGTCGCGTTTGAACTCGGGGTCGAAGCGGAAGGCCGCGTCCGTCGGGAAGCCGGCCTGCACCGACTCGCCGTCCATCATACGGTAGATCTTCTCTACACCACTAAGCACCGTGAGCGCGGCGCCCTTCTTCACGCTGCGGGTGTGCCAATATACAAACCTAGATTCCATTCGGCTCCTTCCTTCACGACGAAATTCGCATCAACCGAAACTAACGTGCACTTTATCCTTCGAGCAATACCGTTTAACTATGAGGTCGGGTTGCGGAAGCGGGCCTGTCTCGTAATGATCAAGTGAATTCCCGGAAATTCCGATAAATTAGCCATGTGGAAGAAGCAAAATAGCCGAATCATTTTGTTGTTTCTCGTCTTCCTCAGCACAGGAGACCTTGCGGCAGAGTCTCCCGCTGTCCCCCTGGCGCGACTCTACACCAAGTGAAGCTCGCGTACCGCTCAGTCGCGCGACGTGTGAATCACGATCGCTCACGCAATGACGCCGAACGTGCGCGCTTCAAAATCGAAAGTCAGCTTTGGGAGAGGCTTTTTTGGCGTTGAAGATTCACTTGAAGTGCAGCGGACTCTTCGTCGGAGAAGTACGTGACGTTGTCAAAGCCATGGATATCTTCACGGCGCTCGCCCAACCGCATTGGGCGGCAATCGCAGAGGGCCGCAACTTGTAACCGAACTTCTCGGCATCGCTCGAAATAGACAGCACTTACTACGTCGAAAAACTTCCCGAGGCCCCCGTGTATCGATCCCTTTGCGCTTTCGCTGCACTCTCGTGCCTCGCGCATTAAACCCATCGATGTATGTTTCGAAGAGCGTCCTGCCATCTCTCACGTAACTTCTGATCGCCATTGGTTCGGCCTCTTTTCTTTGGAAAAAGGGCCTGAAGATCCGTCATGCGAAATCTTAAACGCCGACCAAACGTGTACACTCGCACCTGATCTCGGTGGACCAAGATGCGAAGTGCGTTCGGCGAAATCGCAAGCCAGTGAGCTGCTTCAACTGTTGTTAGCCACTCTCGATCGTGTGCAAGCTTAATCCGAAGCGCCAAATCCTTCAACCCGCGATCGATTTCAATCCTAGCATCTGGTTTTTTCTCATCGTTTTTAGCCTCGGGGTTTTTATCTTCTTTCATTTTTTCCCCTGTTTCTTCTGTCCGCCTAAGACTGTGTTCCTGGCTCTGATTTTCCTGATCACTTCACCTCAAGACAAAGTCGTAGAGGGGGAGTGGTCAGGAAAATCAGAGCCAGCCTGCGCGTGTCCGCTTACTGAAAAATTGCGATTAAAGTTCAGGGTTTAGCTTTGATTTGTGACGAACAGTTCGAAAGGCCCGAAGTGTCACCCCAGTGACACTTCCAGTTCTGCCGAAAATGAGTAATTTGATGCCCAGGAATATCAGCGATCCCGGTCGTGATCTTCGTGTTTCATCGTTCGTGCCGTGCGGTTTTTTAGATCGAGCTATCGTCAGAATGCGACTCGCATCGGCGTCGCTTAGCTTCGATCAAACTTTTGTTTGGATTTGCAGACACACTGGGGCCGAATATTCGTTAACCGACATTCATTACGATAGCTTAGGTGTCGAAACGGCTGTGTTCGGCTTTAAGAACACTCGAACGGACCGCCGGAGGCCTAGAACGGCCGAAAAGGAAGCTTTGGCCTAAAAAACGCCGCGGTGGCGATATGCGATCGCCCGTCAGTCATTAGGTTTTGAAGCCAGTTAGTGAAAATATGCTGCCGCTGCATGCCCTGCAAGTCCGCACCAAAAGGCAACTTTTGCGACAACTCTGACTGGACCAGTTGCGACATTTCCTGCTGTACTCAGCAGAACTAATCCCCCACCGCCCAACGCTCCGCTTGCAAAGAGAAGTCGGCGATCATTCGAGTCAAGCTCTCCAGGTTTTGAGATTTTAGATTGGGCCCATATTCCGTTTGCAAAACCGAGAGTGCCAGTTCCGATACACAACACAGCAGTCGCGGCGAAGACAGCTGGCACCGCTGCCAGCTGTACTGAGGTGCGCATCGAAGGACTCGCTGTTGCTAGATAAGCCTCAGTTTGTTCGTCACACGAAGGCAGCCGGTTTCGAAGACTTACAGCTTCGGAAGAAGGAGCCGACACATTCGAAAATGACGGGGCAGTATCTGGTCGACTTTGTAGATCGACGTAACACTTTGCCACTCTTGTCCCGTCGGCGAATTCTTCCACAATCACGCCAGTGCTGACCGATGATTCGTTGGTCACATCGGATGACGCGTCAGAAAGCTTCGCATAGTTATCCGTTAGCTTTGCATAGCTAGTTGAACCGACTAAACTAACCAGAACCGCCGTTGTGAATGCTTGAATCATAGTCTACTCACTTTCAACGTTGCGAATATGTTGGCAAGATCAACTCAACATCAACTTATGTGCCGTCAGGCGTATGCCGCATGAACGTTCTGAGGCGGAAAAAAGTGGCATACGGTGAAACTTCGATCATGTGGCTGCCGAAGATTGTCAATATGGAGGGCTTTAATAGCACTCAGTTCGCGGTCGCTGATCGAACGTGAATTTCCAGACTTCACGGTCTTCAAATAAAAAACGGCAGACCTCGAACAAGAGATCTGCCGTTTGAAAACCGGGAAGCAAATCGAGAAGCAAAAAGAAGCAAACTCACGAAATCTCGCGAAAATTTTTTGAAAGATTCGGCCGACGGCATTAAGGCCCGATATGTTATTTCAAATACTTAGAACTGTTGGTTTTCTCGAAGACCGTGCTGAAAAAGCTCGGAAAAAATGGCGGAGAGTGTGGGATTCGAACCCACGTTAGGTTTGACCCTAAACACGCTTTCCAAGCGTGCGCCTTCAGCCACTCGGCCAACTCTCCGCAAAAGAAGGTCCAGTTGTTTCTCAAACACATGGGCTGAAGTCGAATAAATTTTGCGAGGCGGTGGGGCGGCCTTCTGGTTTCGCCTTGGGTACAGTTCTGGACTCCACTTCGAAATGGGCCTCACGCAGGATAGACGTGGGTTCTACTCTATCTTTCGTCGAGGCTGAAATGACGTGTCCGGTTTGTTCGAAGGCGCTATCTCCACACAAGGTCGGCGGGGTCGCCGTTGATGTTTGTGACGCCGGCTGTGCCGGCATTTGGTTCGATCAATTTGAGTTCAGAAAATTCGATGAACAGAAAGAACCGGATGTCGAAAAAACGCTGAAGGTAGCCGCGCGGGTTCGCCCGTCTTCAACAAGCGATCAGCTTGATTGTCCAAAATGTACGACAATCAAAATGATGCGTTATTTTTCGAGTACCAAAAGAAAAGTGACAATTGATGAATGCCCGAGCTGCGCCGGTGTTTGGCTTGATGCGGGCGAGCTCACGGCTATTCGTCAAGAGTTTCCAACCGAAGAAAGTCGTAAAGCCGCAGCCGATGAGGTTTACTCAGAGCTTTTCGACGTGAAGATGGAGCTTGAGCGAGACAAGTCGGTGCGCGAGGTTGAAAATTTCGGCCGCATGTTTCGATTTATCTTACCTCGCGTTGGCCTATTGCGCCTTCAACTCGATTGCGGTCGCGGCTAAATTCGAGGCCGAATGCCCTGAAGAGATAAAGACAAAACAGAGCGGTACTCCGGTGAAGGGTTGGACGACCGACGTCGACTCCGTGAACGCACGCCAGATTTTTGGTGGCCTCGTGCTTTTCAGCGGTCATCCGAAATACGGTGCGACCGTGATGCCCGATGAGGCCGCGGCGAACATACCGGTTGGCAAACCGCCCGAGAAGACGCCCGAGAAGACGTCAGAGCAGCTCGCCGGCGCTACGGGTGCCGGCGACATCGTCTACACTCTGACCTCTCCCGAAACTTACATGGCTTGCCAATACACAAGCACTTTGGTGCGCCTCATCAAGAAACTGCCCAAAGATGCCAAAATCTGTCGAGTCAAATTCTCGGCCACTCTTGGGCACGTTCAAATGGTTGCCTGCGAGTAAGCTCTTCACGACGCCAAGATTGAGTCTCGAACCGCTTTCGGGTTAGCTTAGGTGTTCTTTCTTTGCGAGGTTTCATGCTTGATCTAAAGTTTATTCGCGAAAATCCTGAGGC
>JALHOI010000135.1 GCA_022843085.1 Pseudobdellovibrionaceae bacterium | reverse complement strand
GCGACAGTCCTGTAGGCGTAATTCGAGCTTAGTTTCGGCTTCGTAATTAGGAAAAGCTGTCGTGACGATCGAAAACGGGGTTTCGAGTCCTATCTTCGGAATCCGATCTTCGATCGCGCCATTGCGACCCAACCGGACGCAAAAATCTGCAACGATCTTTTCATCGCACCCAACTAAAGTAGGATTACAATCCCTGCTTTTGAACCATTTCGTAACCCATGACGATTCCGCGAATCAGTTCGTTGCCCTGTCGGCAGTGACTGACACACATCGCATCAAGCTGGTCGCGTTTTTCTTTTCGTAGGCTGAACGATGTACTTGTCGCGTCGCAGCCTCTGTAGCAGGATTCGCTAGCCGCAATCAAAACTCCGTAAACGTTGGTGTTCGCCTTACAAGCGGCATCCATCGCCGGAAACACGAACCTCTTAAAGATCTCGTCATGCTGCCGGTCCAGGGGCAGATCGGAAAAGACATAACCCTGCATTCGAAAAGGATTGTGATGGCCATAAACCACAGGCTTTCCATCAGGCGCATTCTTCTCGCAAAGAAAACTTCGGGGCGTCTCGCCGAACGAGACCGAAGCAAAGGAGAGACCTAGAATACTACTGCAGATGGACTTCGACGTGTTTCGAGTTGTTGTTAAAAATGTCCAAAATCGCATCCCACAACGTTAGATCGTCTTCGCCCACATCATCGATGTGCGACAAGACTGACCTCACTCTATCTGAGTTCAGAATTACCAATCTGTATCGTCTGTCTGGCCAGGAAAGATAGTCGTTCAGAGCGTCCAGATTCCCCTTCCAACTCATTTGTCCGGAAAAGTGAAGTATCAAACCGCAATTGATTTCATCTATGAACGTGGGGAAATCTACAACCTTTGTACCGTCTATTTCAAATGTAACCATCGGCGAACGCTATTCTAAAACTGGCCAAAAATCTACGCGGTTACCATATGCCTGCCTGGCGAACTTCTTTTGATCTGCGACCAACTTTTTAGTCGGTGCGGAAGAAAAGAAACCGAGTCAGCTGATTGAAAACTTCCTTGGCGATCATGGGATCATTCGCTTCGGATCGTCGAATTCGCTGCAAAAGAACCAGATCGATATCTCGAGTATCGCCCCACTTCGCATAATCTTGAAATTCTTCAAGCATTCGAGGCGTCAAGTTGTCAGAAAAATACTGAATGGCAAAGAAATCAAACAACTTCGCCTGGTCGGCTAAAAGCGCAAGCGGTCTTAACTGCAGGTGCATGTCTGAGGGCGGGGTGCCGCCAAGACTGTACGGATTCTTTCGCGGCTGTCTTTGAATTGCTCGAAGAATAAAATAAATTTTCGTAAGATCCATTCTCTGCTCTTTTTGGCTCAATCGCGAAAAATACCAAGCTGCATCTGGGTCGCGCAGATACACTTCAAGTTGATCGACCGTATCGGTAAATTCTAACTCAAGCCGCTTGTCGCCGAAAAAAATAAATCCCGCGTCGGCCTGAAGCTCGCTCGCTAGTTTGCGCCACTCAACTCGATCAACCGCTTCACGCCAAAGTTTACGATCATCTTCCGATAGTCGTTGGTCTCGCTGGGCGTCTCTACCAAAAAAATGGTCCCTGAATAAACCGTTGATCAGGCTAAACGTAACGGGCTCAACGAGCTGCCTACCATGGTGCCCAACACTTGTTTTGTACTTTAGAACTTTTAGAAAGAACTTACCGGCGTCAGCTGCCGTAAAATGAGTCGTCAAATTCGATGTCTCTCGAACCATACCGATCAGAAAAGAAAGTCCGCGCCGCGAGACAATCGTCTGCTCGCCATCGATGGTAACGACGTAACGATTTTCTGAAAAATCAATTCTCTCGGCCTTGACGACATGCGAAAGCTTCGCAGCCTCTAAAAAACTGCTAATCTCGGCGTCAGTGAGCCTGGTCAGAAATGGGATTAATGTTTCAACCGCCGCCAAGCGTTTCACCGGCTCTTGGGCCGCACGTAACGCCTCGACCTGCGCCGGTTGACCGCCAGTGCGAACTTGGCGTGTCGTTCGCGCGGTCGCCAACTTGCGCTGAAAAAAAAGAATCGTGCTGGATGATTTGTTGCTGGATGATTTGTTGCTGGATGATTTGTTGAACAACTGATCGCAAGTTTGGGCTTGGCTCGGACTCGAGGTCACGAAATTGGAAATGAACCCAAGCCAGATTGATCCCAAAAATATCGCTATGCTCTTCAACAAAATATTCATGGTCTATGTAAATTCAGTGGCTAAGGAGCCTCGGCCCAGCCGCTGCGCTCGTTTTTAAGTTTAAGTCAGAGGGACGCAAATGTAGCTCGCAAGGCGGATGCCAAGCCCAAGGCGAGTGCCAACAGATCAACGCTTACGGAATCGCGGCGTAGTAAACACCGTCGATTGGAGCCTCGCACGCGCCCGGCACGAGCCTCGTGTGACCCGGAACAAGATAAACTTTCGTCCAAAGATTGCCACCGGCAGAGATTCGGCTCTCAGGCCGTGGATCGACATAGATCACGTCGCCATTTTTCAATTGGCCGCAGGGCTGTGACGCAGTCGTTGGCGCGGGGCGAATGTTCAAGTTCTTTCCGACTTTCGCCTGGGCGAAGCGGGTGGCGATGTCTTGCGGTAAGTTGTCGATCCACGTTCTCACGGTCTTAAGAACCTTACGACCATCCTCGCTGGCTTCGAGTGAATCGAAACCGGCTGGCGGCATCGCGGGAGCAATTCCGTTCGCACTCAATGCTCCATAAAGAAGACTCTTCTCGGCATCCCCAGGCTTGAACCATCCGCTGCGAACAAAAAAATCTAGCGTTGCGAAGGCATCAGGCGTGTCGCGAAGATCTTTGTTAATCAAGCCCTCGTGACACTTCAGACAGCGTTCGGGCTTCCGCAACGCTTTGACGATTTCGAAATACTGCGATCGCTGTTCTTTTTCAGCCGAACCTTCGCCCGTGAGCGCATTCCGCCAAGCAAGAAGCTCAATATTTGCGTCGATGTTTCTTTGATCGGCCGAATCACAATCGGGCTGGTAGTTCGCGCTCTCGGACTTCGCAAGCCGCAGAATAGTTTTATTTTTATCTTCAACAATGAAAATTGATCCATCGCTCGCGACCGCAAAACCCGTTGGCGCACCTTTCGGTCGTACGCCGCGAACCGGGCCCCAGCCACATACCACTTCATCGTAGCGAGCGTAGTGCTGACGAAGACCCCCGCGCGGATTAACCGGCGCCTCACCTGAACAGCCGTTCGGAAGTGAAAACTTATATTTCTCGTTTTGTGGCTTGGCCAATCGGGGAAGCCCGTCCCGATTCACAGGGTAAGCTACAAATCGCTGCCCGGTCGAACGATGTCCGTGAAAGCTCATCAATAGCTTTCCACCAAGCTCGGGTGCGAACATGGCACCGTCATAGTACCCAGCAGCTAGTGGAGCCGCGTGTGGCGGAAGCAAAGAATAAGGACGTTGATAATCTTTAAGACCTTGAATCGGATTCCGACCGCAGTAATACGGGTTTTCGCCGTGAAGCTTTTTGATTTCTGAAACCGTTGTCAGTTTCGCACTTGTCTGGGGTTCGCCAACAACAAGCTTATCCCATTCGGGAGATACTGCATGATTGTTGAAGCAGTACGGCCAGCCGTAATGTCTGACCGCGCTGCTGGCCTTCGAATTTTTGAGCGGCACAACATTCAACTCGTCATACGGCTCTTCTAGTTCGGGAAAATCCCGGCTGTTTTCTCCTTGAATCAAAAATCGGCCGGCAGGGTGAATGGCCATCGCCATGGAATTTCTTAAACCTTGCGCAACCACTTCGAAGTCGCCCTGCTTTAAGCTCTGCGCCTCGGTCACCGTTGCAAGTTTCACTTGCGACACCTTTTGAATGGTCGCCATTTTTTGCAGAAATTCTTCACCGCATCGCTCTTTGTACTGTCCGTCACTTTGAAAGCAGTGGTCAGTCGGCGCACCAGAGTTGAGATACATATCACCCGTCACCGGATCGAAAACGAAATGAGTTAGAGGGTGCATGTGCCTTGCAACGTCGGGCAAATTCGCGATGACGGTTTGAACCTCAAAAACTTTTCCAAGGTCGGCATCAAAGCGAAAACGGATGACGCGGTTATTTTCGCCAAGATAGAAGAATTTATCGTGTTCGTTAAATGCGAGTCCGTGAAGAAGATCGAGTTTATCCATAAGCTCGACCAGCTCAAACCCTGATGTCGTTTTCTTAAGCCAAAATAGCTTTCCGATTCTCGGCGCCCATCCGCCCATGTCAGATATCAAAAAGTCATCTCGGTTCGGCACCTTTACAATAAGCCGCGGCATTCGCAATCGTGGTTTACCGGCTCGGTCCAAATTCGCATTTTGCGAAACGACAAGACCGAGGCAGGTACCAGGCATGGTCTGGACCTTGAGTGCCGGATACCCATCGCACGAAACATCGCGCGAATCGAAAAGGTAACCGCTCCCATCCACCGCTGTAACGGCCGCCGCGTGTGTCCCCATGAACAAAGTGAGGGATGAAAGCGCCAACGCCGATACGACCGATAAAACCGATTTTTCAGAACTCACGTCGCCCCACTTTATGACGAGATTCATTTGGCCCGCTGAGACGACCACTCCTTACCACAAATCCGCATTTTCGAAGCGGGGATACTTTACTACCCTAGTTTCACGAAGATGCTCAGCATGTTGTCGAGCCCGCCATGCAAGGCGCCGTCTGCATTCATAGCGCTTGGATCTGGTAGAATTATCCAGGTATTCTTTGCTGGAGAATTGGACGGAGGTTTCATTGAAACAGTTTGTAATGGCTATCTGTATATTGGCTGGTCAAAGCAACGCGCATGCGTTTGATCAAGGCGCTTATAGGCCTGAAGACCTCGAACAGTATTCGCGCGCAAAGGTCGAATCCGTAGTGAAAGATCGAAAAGCAAAAGGAGTTTCAACTTCCCTGGGCTTTAGCTACAACGTCACCCCTGGTCAAAAAATCAGAACTCGAGCCCAAGTCAGCGTATGCTCTAAGTTGAGTGAAGGCATGCACAACTTTCTACGCGTCGGAGCGCAGACGAACCTCTTGAACCCACAGATAATGAAACTGTCTGAACGTGAGTGTTCGCTGCGCGTGGACCGCAAAACGTACGTTTTTATCGCTCAGACCGAGGTTGCTAATCACTTGATGGAGGATAACAAAACAAAACAGGTGTCGGGAACGGCCTTCCTCTTATACCTCGGCGTCGCCAACGATCAGGCTATTTACCTGATGAACCAGTTCGAGCCTTCTGAAACGGTCAAACCGTAAACCCGTGCTGACCGACTCTGCGATATTGGTGGAATCACTCGGCCGAAACAATCGTAATCAGATGCGCACGCGACTTCACCGTCGGGGGTTCCAGATTGTTGACAGGTGTACATCTTTTTCATGTTCCAAAGTTCAAACAATCACGGGACTGATATCACTCGCTTTCAGATGTTTGGACGGGTAAAATTGCGGCTTTGATATTGAGGATCATCATGCAGAATCATGTCGTCATGTTTAGATTTGCAGTGGCTCTATCGATCTTGCTGGTTGGCTCATTTGGGAAGATGCACTCGGCGATGTCGGCCCCCGGATTGACCGCTCCCGTCAATACAGGGCCCCTCAATCCCCTTAATGTTGAAGAGGCCGAGAACTTTCTTGAGTTTAAAACCTCAGATCCAGACTTCGCTCGTCTATTCGCCGATTCGAAGGCGAAGGCACAACATCTTCACCGAATCGCGGCCAGAAAACTAAGTCAATCACCCGACTCGCCAGCCGCTCAGAGCGAAATGGGTTCGACTTTACATTGGCTGGGTCACATGGCCGAGGTCGAAAACGACTTCGAGCTTGCGTTAAGTTATCACCGGGCGTCGTTAAAATATTATCGTCAAAGCGGAGGCGTGACCGCAAACGGTAGTTGGGACGATGGCGTCAATCATGCTCTCGAACATATTTTCATGGACCTGTACGATCGCGGCGTCATCCTCGAACGCGAAGGCAGAATCGAAGAAGCTCGCAGAAGTTTTCGTGAAGCCTGGAAGTTCGAACAAGCCGAAGAGTTGAGACAAACCTATGACGTCGGGCGCGACCATCGATTTTTAAGTCGTCTCACGGCGTTAGAGGCTCGGCCTGATTATCACCTGATCACCATGTCGACGATCGAGCGCTTGAGAGGAGGAGTCGGACGACTCTTCGGTTTTCGATCGAAGCCAACAACGCCAGCCGTGAGGCCAGTAACGTGTGAAAGCCTTTTCGCATCTTCGATTTTGAATTAATCCTCTTTCGTCTCACGATGAGGCGATGATCTTCACTCAATCACTGGTCGAAAAACATGCGGTCGTATAAAGCTTCGTCAGAGCTGTAAGAGCGTTGATTTTAACGACTGAAAGCCAAAACGGCGCGCGAGCCGCTGATGTTCCGCCAACTTGTTCGACGCGTTAGGTACGGTCGCAAAGAACCGACAGCGACATGGCGAGTGGCCGCTTGATTGCAATTCATCGAAGTCGGGGGTGAGTTGATGTTCAATCTGAAGTCTCTTTGGTCTCTCTGTCTTTTGATCGTGAGCGTGCTAGTTTCAAACCGCGCCGATGCTCAGTACGCTTACGTCAGCGAGGTTGGCGAAGGGTCGGTCTTGCGTGTCGAAATCAGGGGTCGAACTTATGTCGACACCAGCTACTGGCAAAGAAATGCGGCCGCTGTACAGTACCTAAATTCCAATGGGCTTTTAGGACAGACCTACCGAAATACCAACACGTCACCTCCGGGCGGACCGTCCCTTCAAGCGCAGCGTCAAGAACGTCGTGCGATACTCATGCAATCCATCGATTTTTATGCAAGCCAGATCGGCCAAAAACTTGATCGAGCCAGAGCGCTTATTGAGAGATTTAATGACGGGAAAATCATCAACGGCATCATCGAGGCAATTTTGCTTCCTGGCGAAAGGAGGGCAATTCTCGATGAAATTCGCACCATCATTGACTCAATTAACGCGTCTCTCGACGCGATGAGGGGTCTGATGGCCAACCTCGAGCACACAGATCCGTCATTGCTAAGTGGCTCTGAAAAACAACTCATTTACACGAAGACGTTTGAACTGACTGACAAGAATACGGCTCTCTTATCGTGGTACTCGAAGGAACTTGTTCAGATGATGGCGAGCGATTCGTCTGAAGGTGACACGTACCCCTCTTCGGCTCCTTCGCAAACCGCACGGACCATCTACTACAATTATTATGCACCTGAAGTTCCAAACTGCGGCCCGAATGCTACGTGCGCGATCCCTTAGCAGTTCGAGCCAACTTTTGAACCCAATTTCGGCGAATCGCAAGCGCGAGCGGAGCCAGCAGTAAGGTGAAGATTGAGACTCCATACCCGAGTTTCATAGGTGGTGTCGGAGTGTAGATCAAACGCATGCGGCCCGTGCCATAACCGACCATACCCGGGAGCGACTCGACAAGAGTTAGCTCCCGATTTTTTTCATCAAGCAATTTTACTCCGGGTAGGTACGCGTACTTCAATTTAAAGAAACTGGGGCTCCCACCCGAAGCTTGAATTTCGAATTCGGTTCTGCTCTTTCGTTCGATCGTGAGTGACTTTGCGATCTCGTGATTCGCTTCTAGCTTCGTTAGAGTCGTCATTTCGTGTTGATCAAAAAAAACAGTTTGGGTGCGAGTGCCCGCGGAACAAGCTTCCCCTAGGTCGCTTAGCCATGCATCCGAACGTTTCGGCCAAGCGAGATCAATCGGCTTCAGCGATCGAGGATCAATCGCTTCCACCATCGCCAGAGGGTTGACGTTGGAGCCCGATCGCAGGTCAAAACTGAAGAGTCGTTGTGACTTCGATCGACTTGAAACGCGGAGCTGAACAAACCGCTCGCGAACCGAAAGTGCTGGAGTTCC
>JALHOI010000134.1 GCA_022843085.1 Pseudobdellovibrionaceae bacterium | reverse complement strand
AAAGCGTGAAGAGGCCCGCCAAAGCCCGCTTCTGCGTCAGCGACGATTGGCAAATAAAAGTCTCGATCGACTTTACCTTCGCAGCGCTCGATCTGATCCATTCGAGTCAGCGCGTTGTTGATGCGCCGAACGACATTCGGAACGGAGTTCGAAGGATAGAGCGATTGGTCGGGGTAAGTTTGGCCGCTCAAATTGGCGTCTCCTGCGACCTGCCAGCCCGAAAGGTAAAGTGCCTCAAGACCTGCTTTGGCATATTGCACGGCCTGTGCGCCTGTCATTGCACCCATCGTGTGAACGTAGGGTTTTAATGTTAGATCAAGCCAAAGACGAGCTGCGCCCCGGCTGGCCAGCGTATACTCGATTTTCACTTTCGATTGAAGTTTCAAAACCTCGGCGGCCGAGTAGGGTCGTTTGATTCCTGCCCAGCGAGGTTGTGATTTCCAAGTCTGCTCGAGTTCAGTCGCGGTTCTAGAAAAGTCAAATTTTGCGGTTGTCATGAAGTTATCCCTCTTGGTGATTTTGAGTCTGTCCATGGCGGGAAGGGTCAAAAATGGGATGAACGAACCCGATTCGTCTAAGACGAGATCGATAAGAAGTTCTTCTGCCATTTTCAGATCGCTTTCGGCGATAGAGAGTGAATTTTGTTTTATGTCAGCTTCAATTTCGACCGAGCACGCGCGGATTTGGCTCATAAGCCATCCGCCTGTGACCGTTTCATCATTGTCTAAAACCACGCGATTTTTTCGCCATTGCCAAAGCTGCGCACGCGAAATTTCGGCCGTAGCGGCGTCTTCCATGAGGCCATGTATCGCGACGGCCCCAAGACCGCCCAGCCAATGCGCAAGATATCGAAGCGACACATCGATGTTGAAGAGGGCTCCGCTTAACGTCGGCTTCATTGAAACAAAGGGTTCTTCGTCGTGGCGAGGCAGCAAATCGCTTGGTTCTGTTTGCGGTTTCGACGGAACTCCAATTGGTTGAAAGTGGTCTTTAACTTCGAATGCGGCTTGCGCGATTGGAACGAGATCAGGATGTGCGACCCACGTACCCACAAAGCCCTGCCGGACTTCGCGTTCTTTATCGCTTCGAACGCTAGCCAGTGCTCTTTCGTTTTTTTCAACATCCTTGCGTGATGGAATGAGCGCTGACATTCCTCCGATGGGCTGGGCCCCGCGACGATTGCAAACGGCCACGATTTTTTCGGCGTAGCGGCGCATGAATGGAACGTCCATTGTCAGTTTTCCCCGATCTGGAAAAGTGACTTCAAATGGAGTTCCAGAAATCGACTTGATCATCGAGAAGAGGTAATCCCAGCGGCCGGCGTTGAGTCCGATGATGAAATCGCGAAGCTCAAAAAGAATTTCTTCCATCTGAAGTGCGGCGGGTAAAGTTTCGATGAGAACTGTTGCACGAATAGTGAGATCAGGAAGCGCGAGCCGACGTTCGCTCCAGACGAAAACGTCTCGCCAGAGCCGGGCCTCATCGGCAGATTCAAGTTTCGGTAAATAATAGAAAGGCCCGCGTCCCGTTTCGACGCCGATTTTGCCCCCGTGAAAAAGGTAGAGGCCAAAGTCAAAAAGCGATGCTGACATCGCCTCTCCATCGACGAGTAGACGAGGTTCGGGCAAATGCCAGCCGCGCGGCCGAACGATCAGAGTGGCAAGCCCATGAGGCTTGAGTGCGTAGGTTTTTTCAGCTTCGTTCGTGAAGGTTAATGTCCGGCGAAGAGCGGCCTGCAAAGTCCGATGACCTTCAAGAATGTTAGACCATGTCGGTGCGAGGGAATCTTCAAAATCAGCCATGAAGACGTCAGCACCAGAGTTGAGTGCATTGATCACCATCTTTGCCTCAGCGGGGCCAGTTATCTCGACGCAGCGAACTTTCAGCGCATCGGGGACTTTTGCCACCTTCCAATCACCGGCTGTTCGTTTCTGAGATTCGGGTGCAGATTCTAGAATTGCTTGAATCGAATGAGAAATTTCTTTTCGGGCTTTCAGAATGGCGACACGTCGCGGTTCAAACTGTCGATGAAGCTCGTGTAGAAACTGAAGTGCCTCGGGAGTCAAAAGTTCAACCATGATGTGAAGTGTGAAGTACTCGAATCCAAAATCTCAAAGAAACTCTTCACTGACGAACCGTCGGATTCTGAGCCGTTGCTCTAGACTGAATTATTTCAACGAGTTAACGCTGTTTTCTCATTTGAGTATTAACTCTTGGTAGACGCTTGCTTCTCGGTCGATAGCGCGATTAGTTGCTTGCAGGAGATTTCAAAAATGCAAACATCGTCACGTCGCTTCGCCTCGCTTCTATTCGTTAGCTCTTTTGGCCGTTCGATTGTCTTTTCTGCCTTCTTTGTTGGAGCAATCTTTTTTCAGGTTTCAGCGGCTCATGCTGCACTCGTGACAATCGAAGGTACGATCGACAAGGTTGTTCCAGCAAAACGCGAAATATATGTTCTTGCTGACGGCAAGAAACATGAACTCTACTTCAGCGATAAGACCGAGCTCGTGAAGGGCGGTCAGCCGGTCGCCTTCGAATTTTTGAAGACGAAAGGTAAAGTAAAGGTCACGGCCGATAAAGTCGGCAAACGTCTTGACCCGGTCAAAGTTGAACTCGTCGACTGAGATGAAAGCTCAGCTGCCGTCCATGCTGCGGGATGAGTTATTTCATCCCGCAGTGGCACATTTCCCGATAGCTTTTCTCGCGCTGAGCGGCGCGCTCGCCTTATTTTGGCTCGTCACAAAGCGTGGACTTTCGACGCTGTTGCTGATCGCGCTGCTTGGTGTCGTCGGTGGTTGGCTCGGCATTTTGACCGGAGGCTGGGCCGAAGATGTCGTCAACCGCGTCATCTGCGACCCCACCGTCACGCAGGAACATGAAAAATGGGCTGAATGGGGAGTGTGGGTATCGTCAGGTGTTCTGCCGCTTCTAGCATTTGCGTGGTTTCGCCGAAAGCGAGGCGTGACGGTCGCGTACCGGGCCCTTGTTGCCGTTTCTCTTGTTTTCGTCAGCGGCTCGATTCTATACGCCGGTCATCTCGGCGCCTCGCTCGTCTATCAACAGGGTGCCGCCGTTTACAAACCATCACCCCAATGCACGGAATTCGAAGACTGAGCTAGATTCTGAGCCAAAGTTTACGACGATGTCGAGCGGACTTCGAGCGCGCTTCAAAACGTTGACCTTCTTCTTTCGTCGATGAAAGGTAGCGGATGGGTTTAGTAAAAGCTTTCCTGGGTTCGATAATTGTCAGCATTGTTGGGCTCATTCTGGCATTTTGGTTGGGCTACCGCGAGGCCGGCATGTCGACGGCGCTATCAAGCCTGTTTCTCTGCTCTGTTCTCGTCGTGCTTGAAGTTTCGCTGTCCTTCGACAACGCCGTCGTGAACGCTTCTGTCTTGAACAAAATGACCGAGCTCTGGCGGCGACGCTTTCTGACTTGGGGAATTTTACTCGCAGTCTTTGGAATGCGTTTGATACTTCCGCTGGTCATCGTTGCGGTGCTTGCTAAGATTGGGCCCATCGATGCGCTGATGATGGCGATCCGTGAGCCGAAACAGTACGCGGGCTTAATGCTCTCGATTCATCATTCGGTTGCGGCCTTCGGTGGTACTTTTCTCTTTCTTGTTGGCATCAACTACTTTCTTGACGAAGAAAAAGAAGAACACTGGCTGAAGTGGATCGAACAGCCGCTTGCAAAACTTGGCCGGCTTCAATCAATCACAATTGTCATCGCACTTTTGACAATTCTGATTCTTAGCTATTTCACCAAAGCCGAAGAGCAGATGGCGTTTTTGATCTCGGGAGTCGCCGGTGTCATTACCTTTCTGATTGTCGATGGGCTTGGGGCCCTCCTTGGCGACTCGCCTAGCCAAGGGGTGACCGACGCACACCGTGCGAGCCTCGGAATGTTTCTTTATCTCGAGGTCCTCGATGCATCTTTTAGTTTCGATGGCGTTATCGGTGCGTTTGCTCTGACCCAATCGCTATTTTTGATTGCGATTGGTCTCGGAATTGGTGCGATGTTCGTTCGGAGTATCACGATTGTGCTCGTTGAGCGCGGGACACTTGCACAGTTTCGATTCCTCGAGCACGGAGCATTTTGGGCAATTTTAAGTCTGGCGTTTCTGATGTACAGCGGCGTGTTTTTTCACATTCCAGAAGTGATCACTGGCCTCTGTGGTGCCACGATCATCGGTTTATCTGTGTGGGCCTCGATTCGAGCAAAACGCCAAGAGCTTGCGGACGCATCGTGATGTTTTAAGTTTTTATTGAATCGTCAAATGGCGTCGTCTTCGACGATCACTGAAATCGTGCGCTCGAGGGTCGAGAGCTCGGGATCTGTTTGCAGGAACGCCGGTAGAAATTGAAGTTGATAGCGAATCAGCAGTGCCGATGCCTGACGGCACCTACCTTCTCCGCCGGCGCAAACTGGTTCGATCACGACGCGCGATCTTGCGAAACACCCGTCGCCTTCAATGGACTGACCCTGTTCATTCAGGCAAGCCGAAACATCGTGCGTACCGCCGATCACTTTAGCGTCATCACCAAGATCAAAAACGGGCATCGCTCGCCGCATCCTTGACTCGCAGCAAGTTTCTTTGTCTTTGCAGTCTTGATTTCCTTCGTCGCCAAGGATGCAGGCTTTCAGCGAAACGTTGTCAGCAGTTTGCGGCATCGCCATGGCGCTCTTTTGTAGAACATTGAGATCGGTCAAGCGACTTTCAAGCGACAATCTCACGCTGTCTCGCTGAACAAGTGCATTCAGACGCTCGACTTGAATACTCTGGTCAAAAATGAAATGGGCGAGAAGTCCTGCGATGAGAAGTCCGGCCGAAACCAGGCCGAGAAACTCAAACTCGCTAAAACCTTTTTGACCGGTCGACACCGCGGCTCCTCGAAGCAAGAAATCAAATTCGACGCTTGCTTAAAAGCCTAGCGCGCCAAAAGGACTTCCTTCAAGTGTAGACGATCAGGATCTGATAATCCGGCCGTCACGCCCGCAAGCGAAAGCCTCGATTCGTCGTTGAAAAGGCACAGGACTTCGCCGTTTGTTAACGTCTCGTCGACCGCGCCGATCGACGCGCAGGTGGGGCCAGTGATATTCGAGAGAATGACACTCGCGGCCTCAGAATCAAGACCATCCAAATTTGAAACTAAAGTCATTGAATCGACAACGAGGCTGTTCCACCGGCAAACCGCCAGATCATCAGTTCCAAGTGGGTAAACCTCGAAGGTTCCAAGATTCACTGTGCACGTTCGTATGAGAGGATTACTTGAAAGCCGGGCCATAGCTTCCGCACCGATCGTCGGAAGCCAAAATGCCGCGAAGAGCCCCAGAACTGCCAGAGCATGGCCGGGTCGGAATTGAGTTCTGGGAAATTGGATTGGTAAAAATTTTTGCCTGTCAGACATTTGTCTCTCCCGATTAACGCTAGGTTGAGACTTATCGAGGGTTTGAAAGCATCGCAAGCATGTATTTCTTTTAAAGATCTGAAGAACTTTCACGGCTTACTTGACCGGGCGGGCGGCATTCTGAGAGCCAGGTGCAGGGTTAGTCGGGGGGGCATTGCATGGCGAAACAATCACGTCGCATGTTTTTAAAGTCAGGCGCACTCATTGGGACTCTCGCGGGGCTTGGCGCATCTGGATTTGATCCCAAAAAAGCTCACGGTTTTAGTGAAGCCTGGCGAAATGCCAGGGCCGATGAACGCGACTTGAGGGCTGTTGTCGGAACACTCGACGACCCGTACTATCCCGAACCAAGTCCGCGCATCAACAATGGGGCCGTTTTTTCGAGGCGCGTGGGTCAGCGGCCGCGACCGACTGGAAAAATTCCGATACTTCAAGGTGCAACATCTCGACATGAAACGCAGTTCCGAATTCTGATAAAATCGAATCTTGCTTACCGCTACAACATCATCGACTCCGCGGGAGCCAAGCGGCAAGTTGCGCCCCGCGATCGCTCTGGAGTTCCAACTTCGCAGGCTGCGATTGACCATGTTTTTGTTGATAATCTGCTACCCGGAACTTCGTATACGCTTGAAATCGAAGTCGGAGGAGCGAATGAGCGAAGGCAGTTTTCGACTCTGCCTGAACGAAGTTCGGCTGGCGACACACTTCGTGTCGCGTTGATTTCATGCTTAAATGATCGCTACGTCGAAGACCAAGCCGCGATGTGGGGCGCAGTTGCGAAGGCGACGCCCGAGCTTATGATTTTTAACGGTGACTCGTGCTATGTCGATCAGCGAAGCGATGGCACCGTCGAAGGTATGTGGGATCGCCACGTACAGACCCGCGAGATGCTCGATGTTTTCAAATGGGATCGGCTGGTACCGATTTTGACAACTTGGGACGATCACGACACGGGTGAGAACGACGGCGATATGTATTCGCCCTATCTCTCAACGGCGCGCGAAAACTTTAACGCGATGTTCAAGTCAGATCCCGTTGCGGGTTTGACTCTTTCGCCGGGCCTCGACTTTTCGTTCAATGCCTATGGTATGCGTTTTATTTTTCTCGACGGACGGTCCCACAAAGCCTCAAAGCAAATTTATTCATCGCAAGCAGAAATTTGGATGAAGAACGAAATCCTAAGTAGTCCTGGTCCAATTTGGCTTGTGAACGGCACGCAATTTTTCGGCGGATATTTGTTAGGAGCTGAATCGGTCGAAGCAACGGCTAGCGACCAGCTTGATCGAATCATGAAGATGGGGCGCACGGCAAAAGCGCCGATGGTTTTGTGCTCTGGCGATGTTCACTTTTCGGAAATCATGGAGCTCGAGAGCGCGCTGATGGGGTATCGATCCTATGAGCTATGTTCAAGCGCTCTTCACTCGCGCACCTTTCCGGGCCAGCAGTACCGGTCATGGAATTCTCGAAGACTTGAGTCGACGTCACGCTACAACTTTATGGCGATTGAAATGCGGGCGATGTCATCGGCCGCGGTCGAGTTCGAAACCATTTGCCTAGGCGCCAACGATCAAGAGTTTTTTCGTTTAAAAACAAGCGTGAGAAAGTAGCGGCTTTCTAGACGTCACATGCCGGTATGCATGGTTTCGAATCGGGTTGCAACATCGGCGCGAAATGTTTCATCTTCACACCGGGCGACAACCTGCTCAAACGTCCACTCTTCATGCGGGTACTTAAACGTCTGCTCGCAAAGGCCAGCTTCTGCTTTGACGATCCATTTTTCGTTGAATGAAAATATGGAGATCTTCATTCGGGGGTCGTGAAACTCTTTGATCACTCGCATGATCGAAGCTTTAGACAACTTCGGCTTGCGCGGTCAACCAACGGTCTTTAGGCTTCGGCGTGGCATTTATTATCGTTGTTCTGAGTACGAGTTTCTTTAGCTGGGCGTTGCAAATCGTAACTGAATATCGGCAGTTGCACCCGTACGTGATGATGGCGATGCCGCTACTCATAATTTTGGTCTGGTGGGACCGAGAGAAACAGGCGGATGTCCTGTCGACACGTGTCGAGGTGAGGGCGCTTTGTGACGACGGGTCTTCGCCATTGCGGACGGTATCGATTGCTGCAGGATTCAAGCAGGTTTTTCACACTCTTCTCTCTCATCTGTGTGGTGCCTCTGTGGGGCGGGAAGCGGTGGGTTTGCAACTGGGCGGTTGGAGTGCACGCCTTCGTCGGCAGCGCGGTTGGTATTTTGGTAGCTGCCTGGCCGCGGGATTTGCGATCGTCTTGGGGACTCCTGCCGCCGCAGCCATTTTCATTTTTGAATCGAAAGGCTGGCGTCTTTCCACGAAGGATCTCTTCGGAGTTCCAATCTTGGCTTGTTTGGCCTACGGATTGTCGCAGTTTCTGAATGTTTCTCATTCGAGTTATTATCCGTTTTTGACGACGGCTACCCAGCTTCTATCCATCGGATGGCTTCGACTCTTGCTGT
>JALHOI010000133.1:6846-7922 GCA_022843085.1 Pseudobdellovibrionaceae bacterium | reverse complement strand
ATCAATCCCATCGCGATACCGGCAACGTTACCTTTGACCGGAACACCTGCGTCGAGAAGCGCCATGAGGCCCGAACAAACAGTTCCCATTGACGATGAACCGTTCGATTCCAGAACTTCGCTGACGACTCGAATCGTGTACGGAAACTTCTCTTGATCGGGAAGAATCGCCTTCAGTGCGCGCTCAGCCAAGTTTCCGTGACCGATCTCGCGACGCGACTGACCACCCATACGACCCGTCTCGCCGACCGAGAACGGAGGGAAGTTATAGTGAAGCAAGAATTTCTTCTTCACCATTCCGCCCAGGGCATCGATCATCTGTTCGTCGTCGCCCGTGCCAAGAGTCACGGTGCCTAGGACCTGCGTCTCGCCGCGAGTGAAGAGGCCCGACCCGTGCGCGCGCGGCAGCAGAGCCACTTCACATGCGATCGGACGAACGGTCTTTACGTCGCGACCGTCGATTCGAACTTTATCGTCGAGGATCATATTTCGAGCCGCGACGTACTTAATGTTCTCGGCGATGGTGCTGAGGTCTTTTGCGCGAGCCGCTTGTTCTTTGTCGTTCGTGATTGGCGTCACGAACTTTTCTTTCGCTTCTTTTTTAGCGGCATCGGCTGCCGCGTAACGTGCCATCTTTTCGCGAATACGAAGAGCCGCGTGAATCTTCGGCTCAAGGAAAGCCGTCACTTCTTTTTCGAACTTCTCGTCGACTTTTGCAGGCGTAAAGGCGCGCTTCGGCTTCGAGCCGGTTTTTTTACGAAGTTCTTCGATTGCATCCATAATCGGAAGCATCGAGGCATGTCCAAACTTCAGCGCAGCCAGCGCGTCGGCCTCTGAACAAAATTTCGATTCGCCTTCGACCATCAAGATGCCGTTGCGTGTTCCCGCAATGATGATGTCCATGTCGGCACCTTCAAGCTGAAGCGCCGAAGGGTTCAGAACAAGCTGGCCACCGATGCGCCCGACTTGAATCGCGCACGTCGGACCGTTGAACGGAATGTCAGAAATATGAAGAGCGGCCGAAACACCGATCGACGCTAACATTTCGATCGGGAAGGTCCCATCGTAAGAAAGCGT
>JALHOI010000133.1:0-6836 GCA_022843085.1 Pseudobdellovibrionaceae bacterium | reverse complement strand
TTCAAACCGATAGCCCTCTGGAAAGCACGGGCGAATTGGACGATCGATCAGACGCGCGGTGAGCGTCGCATTGTTTGTGGGTCGACCTTCGCGCTTAAAATAACCACCCGGAATTTTGCCGGTCGCGTAAAACTTCTCTTGATACTCAACAGTCAGCGGAAAGAAATCGAGAGTTGATTCTTTTCTCGATGAAACGGCTGTCACAAGAACAACGTTGTTGCCAGATGAAACCAAGGCCGAGCCGTCGGCCTGTTTTGCGAGACGACCGGTTTCGATCGTGATTGTTTTGCCACCAACTGTCGCGGTGACCGTTTGCGTGTTGAACTTCAATTGCTCTGACATTTTCGGGATTCCCTTTTCTTATCGGACTCTTTTTCGAGTCACTGCTTTATTCCGCAGGACCTGTCCGACTTGCGTGTCCGAGTGGTAAAACTCGAACCATTTCTCTTCTATTTTCGTGTGCTGACTGTAACGAAGAACCTGCGAGCGGCCAACCAAATAGGTTAACGCCCCGATCGATTCAAGTCGATTCAAGAAGACGCAGCCAGCGTCTCAGGCTACCTTTCGGGCTGGAGGCCCATGCTCAAAAAAACTTCGATCTTCGCGGTCCTAAACCTTGCAATGGTTTTTACCCCCGCAATGGTTTTTACCCCTGCAATGGGATTTGGCGGCGACGTGCTCGAGGCCGAGGCCTTCACCGCGGCCCAAAGCCCGGCCAACAGCCGTGGCCGGAGCCCAGCACATCGCCCAATCGCCGCGACCTTTTGCCCTCTAAAAATCGAGGCCTTGGGTCGGATTCACGTGGCGTCCCAAAATATTGTAAATGCAACGACAACCCGCACGCCCGAGGGTGGCCCTTACCGACGCAAATCCCTCGACTGCGAGTCCCACGTTTGCCGGCCAACTGAAGACCCGACGACCATTTCGAAATTTGAACCCGATCACCTCGACGCCGATGACTGGGGATACGTTCGGTATCCAGCGGTCGATCTCGGTTTTGAGCTCGAGGTGCTTTTAGCGGCAACTCGAGCCTACGAGCTCGCAACGCTTGAATGTTCGAAAGAACTCTGACGGCCCGCCCTCGGCCGACGAGCTAAGCGACTTCGGCCTGAAGCAGGAAAAATGAAAAAGCTCGTTGGCACAACCAACGAGCTTTTTTCGATCGACGTTTTTCAGCGGGCCGAACGGCCCGATGAATTTACTTACGAAGTCCGAGATCCGCGATGAGTTTCGTGTACTTATCGGGTTCGTTGTTGCGAAGGTAAGACAAAAGCTTTTTACGACGGTTGACGAGAGCAACCAGGCCGTAACGGCTGTGGTGATCTTTCTTGTGCATATCGAAATGCGAGGTCAGATCCTTAATGCGCGCAGTGAGAAGCGCGATCTGAACTTCCGAAGAACCAGTGTCCATATTTGTGCGCTGAAACTTCTTAACGACGGCCGCTTTCTGGTAACCGAACAATGCCATTATTCACTCCTAGGTGACGATGGTCCCTCGCGAGACCGATTAAATTCGGGGACCTTCAAGCCAGACCCACAAAGAGGCTTAGGCAACCGCGTCATGGCTGACGACGGCAAAAGTGATCCCGAAAGACGAACCGGGACAGTAACCAGTCACCGCCCAAAACGCAAGCTGAACGCTTGGCAATCCGAGCGCCCGCCTACCTGCTACCCGTGCCTCACACAAAAACGCGGCGAATTTTGTAGAACTCGCCAGGTTCGGCGGCGAGCAAAGCAAGCAAGCGGCCCTCTTCACGGTGTATGACTCGCATGGGCCGAAGAGCCTCGCCAAGTTGAACGCGGCGAAGAAGCTCGGCCTGAAGCCCTTTTGAGAGCTGGCCGTTTTTTAACAGCGTCGCATCGACACCCGAAATTTCAACCTTCGCGAAGTGAGGCAGCGAGTCCGCCAGCGGAATCCACGAGCTTCCGGCTTGATCAATCGAAATTGGGCCGCTGCCTTCGGGCCGGACGGTTGCAAATTCGGCAAGCCGCTTCGCTTGACCAATCTCAAATGGAGCACTCATGACTCGCCGAAGGACAGTCACCGTTCCCCCGCAGCCCAGAAGCTGGCCCACGTGGTTGGCCCACGCCCGGATAAAACTTCCTTTGCTACATCGAAGACGAATCGTAAACTCATGCGCAGCCAAGAGAGTGCGAACACCGCCATTCACGTCAGTCACTTCGCCGGCGTCCACTGGTTTCATCCCGACCCATTCGACATCGTAAAACGTCATCGGACGAATCGGAATTTCCAGCGGCGTCTCGCCTTTGTGAGCACTCTCGTAGAGCTTTCTTCCGTTCACTTTGACAGCCGAGTGCATCGGCACTGCAAGTTCGACAGTACCGGTCACAGATAGAGCCACGTCTTTGATTTTTTCAAGCGTCAATGCCGCCGTCGGCTTTTCCTCCAGAACAACGCCGGTAATGTCCATCGAGTCGGTTCGAACACCGAGCCGCACAGAAACTTCATAGCCCTTGTCGCCGGTCAGAAGGTAATCTGAAACCTTTGTGGCTTCTCCGACCAAAAGAAGAAGAAGTCCACTGGCGAGCGGATCAAGTGTTCCGGCGTGACCGATGGATTTGATTCCAAGAAGTCGACGCGCTTTGGCGACCACGTCATGACTCGTCATGCCGGGATCTTTATCGACAAGAAGAACGCCGTTCACTCTTCGTCCTCGCCATGATTTTTCAAGACTTTGAGATTGGGTGGGGCCTGCGGCCGTATCCAGTCTAGGATATCGGTCATGCGCGCCATTTTTTCGAGCCCCGTATCGTGAACAAACTCGAAATTTGGAACGTGCTTTAAACGCAATTGTTTATTCACAAGATCGCGCAGTTCACGCGACGCACTTTTAAACGCAGCAAGAATTTTCTCGACAATTTCTTCGGCTTGCCGCTCGCTCGCGCCGTCGGGGATGAAAATCGAAACGTAGACTTTAGCCGCTTTGAAATCGCGCGTGACGTCGACGCGTGTGACCGTTACCGGTCCGCGAGGTACATCACGCAAACCGCGAATGACTGCGTTCGCGATGATGTCACGAATGGCCTTTGCCACCCGTGACACCCGTAAATCTTGATCAGTACCCTTACTATTCAAACAAATTCCTAAATCGACCCGCTCGTGTGCGGGTCGCAGCGCAGCCGGGGCGGGCCCCGGCGAAGCGACGCCTACAGTTCACGGGCGATGGACTCTTGAGAGTAGGCTTCAACAAAGTCGCCAACTTTCAGATCGTTGTAGTTTTCGATCGACAAACCACACTCGTAACCTTGCGCCACTTCTTTCGCGTCGTCTTTAAATCGCTTCAAAGAGCCAAGTTTGCCGGAGTAAATAATTTTCCCGTCGCGAACTAAACGCACTTGAGAATTACGAGTAATTTTACCGTCGACAACAAAGCAACCGGCGATGGTGCCCGCTTTCGGTACGGTGAAGATGTTGCGAACTTCGGCGCGTCCATTTTGAGTCTCGCGCGTCTCTGGCGTCAGCATGCCTGACAGCGCTTTCTTCATGTCGTCCATTAGCTCGTACACGATCGAGTACGTTTTAACTTCGACGGCTAAACGCTTCGCTTCGGACTGCGCACCACCGTCAGGCCGCACGTTAAAACCAACGACGATTCCGCCGGCGCTTGAAGCCAACAGAACGTCTGACGCATTAATGCCGCCGACGGCCGAGTGAATCATTTTAAGTTTCACTTCGGTCGTGCCGATTTTTTCGAACATCCCTTTAATCGCTTCGGCCGAACCCGCCACGTCGCTCTTCAGAACGATGGGAAGTTCTTTAACTGCACCGGCTTTTAGTTTGTCGAAGATCGCTTCCATCGAAACTTTTGTGCCTTGTGTACCGTCGACAACTTTCGCTTTGCGAAGATCTGCGATTCGGGCTGCATCTTCGTCGCTTTGTGCAACGTCGAAGCGGTCGCCCGCGCCTGGAACCGCGCTGAGGCCCAAGATCTCGACCGGCATCGAAGGACCCGCTTCTTTTACGCTCTTACCTTGATCGTTGATCAAAGCTCGAACGCGACCCGCAAGGGCACCCACGACGATCGACTGCCCGATTTTCAGGGTTCCATCTTGAATAAGTAGAGTTGCGACTGGGCCACGGCCTTTATCCATGCGCGACTCGATAACCACACCCGTCGCAGAGCGATCGGGGTTCGCGTCAAGCTCTTCAAGCTCGGCCACGTTTGCGATGTGCTCGAGAAGGTCGGTGAGACCGGTCTGCTTCAAGGCTGAAACCGGAGCATAGATCGTTGTACCGCCCCACTCTTCGGGGACGAGTTCGAACTCGGTCATCTGCTGTTTTACTTTATCGGGGTTCGCACCCTGCTTATCCATCTTGTTGACGGCCACGATGATCGGAACACCCGCCGCTTTCGCGTGGTTGATGGCTTCTGCAGTTTGCGGCATTACGCCGTCATCCGCTGCTACAACGATGACGACGATATCGGTGATGTTTGCACCGCGCGCACGCATCGCCGTAAACGCTTCGTGGCCCGGGGTATCGATGAAGGTAATTTTTTGTCCGCTGTCGGTTGAAACTTGGTAGGCGCCGATGTGCTGCGTGATTCCACCCGCTTCGCCAGCTGCGACTTTCGCTTTGCGAATCGCATCGAGCAGCGACGTTTTACCGTGATCGACGTGACCCATGATTGTCACAACCGGAGCCCGCACCGACCTCACGGTTTCGAGATTGCCAAAAACAGTCGATTCGATAACTTCATCGACAGTCTTAAAAACATTCTGAGCCTCGAACCCGAATTCCGGAACAATCAACGCGATCGTATCGAAATCAAGGTCAGTCGCCATCGTCGCCATCACACCTTGTGTCATCAAGGCCTTCGTAATTTGCGCAGCTTTAATGCCCATGTCTTGAGCTAAATCAGATACCTTCATCGTCTGATTAACTTTGACGACACGCTTTGATGCCTTTGGTGTCGTCTTCTGCGTCTGAAGACCAACGCGGTTCAACATGCCTTTTTTCTTCTTCGGCTGAAACACCATCTCGCGCTTGCGGAACTCGGTCGACGAGAACGTCGCAACAGGTTCTTCTTTGCCGGTGCCGGCGCCAACGCCGATTTTCTTTTCACGCTTTACTTCAAACTTCTTTTTATCAAACGCATCGTCGAACGGATTCACAGGTGCGCCTGGCATTGAAGGAGCCGTCACAAAACCCGTGCGAAGCGGCCGCGGTCCGGTGCCTGTGATGCCGCCACCGATTCCGGGACCGCGAGGTCCGCCGGGCACAAAGCCGCCCGGGCGAGGTCCGTTGCCGATCGGGCCACCGGGTCGTGGGCCCGAGCCTGTCGGCGCCTGAACGCGAGAGAGATCCATGCGACCGACGATGTTGCGACGAGGCTCAGAGCGAATTCCGCTCGAAGGGCCACTTGCGGTCATAACAACTTCACGCTTTCGAGCCGGCCCGATGTCTTTGCCACCGATAGCCACCGCACCAATTGTTGCGGGTCCCGCTGACGAAATTTCATTTGGTGTTTCAAAAACATCATTTCCGCGGGCGACGCTTACGGCCGCTGGTGCGGCTTCTTGCACCGGCGCTTCGACTAAGGGCTCTTCGACGACCGCTTGAACCGGTGCCGGCTCGGGGGCCGCCTGCGATTCTAAAAGTGCCTGCGCTGCGGCGTCGGCCGCAAAGGCTGCGTCCTCAGCCGCCAGAACTGCGGCCTCGGCGGCATCGACTTCGGCTTGCGCCGCCGCTTCAGCTTCAGCTGCTTCTTCATCAGCCTTGCGCCGAACGACCACTTTAGCCGCCGCTTTCTTCACGACGACAGCGGCCGCGGCTTTCTTGTTCGCCGAGGAATTCGCTGGTCCTTGGATCTCTGATTTTCCAGACTTTCCCGACGCCTTGGCCGCGACTTTCTTCGTTGCCGACCCTTGCGCCTTCGCGGGCGCAGCTTTTGGCGCTGCGGTCTTTGCCGTGGTCTTCACACCGGCTTTCGCCGAACTGCCTAAAGCCGAATCGGCATCATCGGCGTCATCGCCGGTCTTCTTCGCGGCTTTTTTCGTCGCCTTTTTCGCGCCGGAATCTGATGCGGAATCGCTGCGAAGTTTGGCTCGAATCTCTTCCAGCATTTCGCCGTCGAGATCCGCCATGTGACTGCGCACGGGCAACTTCCACTCACGGATTTTGTCCATAAGCTGGAGTGTCTCCATGCCGATCTCTTTGGCAAATTCGAAAACCTTCACTTTGCTTCCTTCCATATTTCCGACCGCGTTTCTGGCCGCTTCACTCGCCGAATCTTTCGTCACTTCTTTGGTCGTCTGCGACACTCTTTACCTACTCAGCCGTCGTCCCCGGCGCTGAATCTTCAGTCGCCGGCGTCACGTTCTCTTGTTTATTTAACGCTGCGAGCTCGGCACGCAGGCGTTCGTCTGCTTGCGACTTCGCGTTTCCGACAGGCGTTACCGTCGCTATTTTGACAGGAGCTGCCGGCACTGCCACACCCTCTTTTTTGTACTTGTCGATGAGAGACTTGCTGTCCGCAATCAACTTCTCAGCCTGCTCAGTGGTGTTGTAGCCCGGAATCGCCATGACATCGGTGACGTTAGCCACCGCGAGCGACTGGAAGCTGCCGAACCCTGACTGAAATACGTTTTGCGCCATCGTCTCGCTCATGCCCGGAATCAAGAGCAAGTTGAAAATTGCGTCCGCAGTTTTCTGAGATGCCGATGATTCGCTGAGAATGTCGAGTTTCCAAGTTGTAATCTTCGAAGCGAGTCGCACGTTCTGGCCTTTGCGACCAATCGCAAGCGAAAGCTGCGTGTCGGGAACAACGACTTCCATCTCTTTGTTCGCTTCATCTACAAAAACTCTCGAAATT